>JABDPK010000205.1 GCA_013042795.1 Saprospiraceae bacterium
TAATAATGATTATCTCATAATCACCAATTTACCAAAACCATGTTTGAAAAAGGAATCAGTGGCTTCATTATTAAGTGTATCAAAAGATTCTCCAGAGCTTGACGTATACACTTTGTACAGATAAACACCATTGGCCAGCCTATTTCCGTATTCATCGGTGCCATTCCATTTATAATTGCTCCTGTTAATACCAATTCTAAGGTCTCCCAGTTCTTCTCTTGTTATTTCTCTTACAACCTTTCCCGACAGTGTCATTATTTGTATCGTAAATATATCAGGCACAATATGTCCGGTCAACGTAAAAACGAATTCAGTACTTGTGGAAAACGGGTTGGGATAATTCAGCACATTGGACACCATCGATTCTGCTACTACCTTAAACCGTATTTCAAGAATCTGATCGCCGGAAAGGTTACCTGAGGCATCCCTGGCCTGAACATACAATACATAATCACCTGTTTCGAATTCTGCTTCGTATTCAAGCCTGGCAAGGTTATTATTGGTTGAATCTGCCGGATAAAAAGTGATAGTAGAAGAGTTTAAATCTATCGGTACTGCTTGCGGGTCCGGAAGCTTTTGTATGGCTAAATCAAAGCTCGAGAGATCCTCAATATATAGAAATTCATTTTCATCCTTCAGTGTCACAGTAATTAAAGGAACAGGTGAAATAATCTCACCGTCCATAATTCTTACACCATCGAAAGTAACATCGAGTAATGGATTGATAAGGTCTCCTTGCACGGTGAAGTCGATAACACCCACATTATTAAAACTGAATTGTTCTGGTTGATCCATCTCAGGATTAATTTCCACCCTGAATTGATTTACTCCTAAAAGGTCATTTGTTGGATGTGTGAATTCAATGTCTACACTTTGCTGCGCAGGTAAAGGAGCCAGTCGTTCTAAAACATTGATTTCGGAATTGGTGCCATCAACAATTGTATACCTGACCAGCAGACTGTCCATATCCGTTTGACTGATATTTGTCGCCTTGGTTTGTATACTGAGATCATTGCCCAGGAAAAGTGTATCAGCCTTGAAAACAAACCTTTCGTTGATATTCAATACGGCTTCAGCTTTTTCCTTGTACATAACTCTCCAGAAATTTAATTGTGGAGATGTTCGTGATACTTCATCAATCGCATAAAAGTTTAATTTAAGATATGGGTAAGTATTTGCGTTGATCTCAGAAAGATCGAAATCAAAAGAACTGATTTCCCGGTATAGTGTGTCTTCCACTTCATCAGATCTGACACCAACTATATCCAGCCTGTAATAATCTTCATCATTTTCAAATTGATCGATTTCCCAAAGTAAATTATTCCATTCCTGCGCAGGACCTATTGTTGTTGAATAAAAACTACCTTCAAACCATCTGCCGAGAATTTTAAACTCAGCCTCAATTTCTTCAGTCGCATCCTCAGCTACAACTTCTATAGGAGTAAAATTGGTGTCATTTTTCTTGAATACAAAAATGTATGGTCTTGCTCCACTCTCAAGTTCTCTTACTCTGTTTGCGCCATACTTCTCAAATATTGACATTAGGTCCGGATCCCCGTTGGAACCATCACTGGCCCAGTCTTCAGGTCGGTAATTCGTATTTAGATCAGATCTCTGAATAGTATATACCACAACAAAGTTGCCATCAGGAATTATATTCTCTATAAAGTTTATGGCCTTCGCTCTTTCATTTTTATTATGTGTTTCATAAGGAAAGTTCATCCAGTTTTCTGCCCATGGACTACTGAAGTAACTACCATAAAGCGAAGGTATTTCGTTTGTCATTGGTAAGCCTGTTACACCATCAAAACTGCTTATGTAAACACCCTGGTTTATGTGTTCATCAAACTCTATATATTCCGATTTTTCGTTCTGGTATGAAATACTTGGCCTTGTTAATCTGAAAGTACCATTCTTAACTCTTATTTCTTTTAGGTCTTCAGCAAAGAGAAACTCCCTGTAATCTTCGTCATATATATAATTATTAAAATTGTCTCTTTGCCATTGGTACAGATGACTTTGATTCCAGCCATCACTTCCGTTTTCAAGAAATACAAATGAACTTGTATTCCATTTGGCCTGACCAGTGTTTTCTTTTGGACTGATACGCCAATAGTATACCTTTTCATTCTCAAGATTAATACCTGGCTTCCACTGCACAAGAGATGGAGAGGACTCTATTTCTGTTCTACGTAGAAACGGACTATCAAAATTCTCGGTAGTGTCCAGTTCTATTATGAATAACTCCTTTGCAGCAAACGCATTTGTTGCAGAAGCAGAAAGGGTCAGATCCTGTTGATATACAATCCCGAATTCTGGAGGATAAACAGGGAATGCACTGTTGTCGAAAACAAAGAAACAGTACCCTTCATTACTATAAGCTCTTTTTAATTCATTGTTTTCCTCTCCGACAGGATTGGGGTATTCTTCTACTTCGTCCTTGTAGTCCAATACAATATTGATAATATTTTTTCCCAGTGCTTCTGTTCCCGGATTGGGTAACTTGAGGTTTATTTCCGCTCTGTTAAATGGCGCTGCAGTCCTGAAATAAATTGTATCTTTTTGGTTGTCACCATATTCATGCACAAGATAATTGCTAATACTATCCTGGACTCCGGATCCAAGATTTATGATATCAAAAGAGAAGTTTATCTGTTCGTCAAGGGTTCCGACATCACCCATCGTCGTTATCGATGGAAAATCAACAGTGTAATCCGGGCCTTCGGCCATATATAACCTGACCGCTGGGTCTCCATGTAAAGTGTTTTGCTGATGAAGTGTAACCGATCTTGCATTAACAGGATTATACTGTTCTTCCAGTATTTTTTGAATGACTACACCAATCGGTTCTCCGTAAAAGTCACCTCCAAGATCAGTATACATGCCTTTTGCATAACTTGCCAATTGAGGAATAAATGCGTTTCCTGATGAAGCAATAAATGCAATTGATCCCCTGTCTTTGGTCAGAATAAAATCTTCACTCAGACTAAATACCGTTTCATGTATATCACCGGAATGACACCCCAGTGACAAAACAATGGGATACCTCCCTGTATTATCATATTTAGATGGATCCTCAATGCTGAAATCAAACGTTCCCGCCGAAGAGTGACCAAAAAATGTAATGATAGAGGTGCCGTCATTTATTAAATTGATTATTTCCTGTGAGAGTGACGTTTGCACGGGATCTGTTGATGTCTTCTTAAAGGTTGTTACATTGCCGGCAAACTTGTTGTTTTCAATGATGTCCTTCATCTCCTGGAGGTGATTGAAAATGGCATCCTGAATCCTCAGGTCACCGCCACTTAAATGTAGAATATTCTTTAGCCATTTCCTTTCTTCAATTGTACTTCCTGAAACATCAAAGATTTTATCATGTTGCCTTGCCTTGTCCAGGTAATTAATAATGTCTTGAGAATTATGAGCGGCTAATCTTCCTACACCGACATAAGGATAAGAAAACGAATCTTTGGAAAAGATAAGATTGTCCGATCCGGGTTTTCCAAAAGAAGGAACAAAAGACTGCACGGTAGTATTTTTATTCCTGTTGATATATGATAAGCCTTTTCCAATTAAGAATGCCATTTCAAAGTCAGGCCATATATCACTGACATACATGGCAAAGTTTTTCAAAGCGATACTATGATTGTCTGTGCCATAACCAAACAGATCGAACAACTTTTCTACTTCTACAATACCGGTTGAATATCCTCCACCAGCCTCAGAGGCCCTGTAATTTGAGTATTCTACAAGGGGGTTAATTCCACCAAGATCAGTTGTGTTGTTAAAGACCTGGCTTGAGATAATCAGGAACTCCGGGTTTAGACCATCTATACTAGTGAATGACTTGACTTCCAGGCTTAGTGGTGACTTAAGATCTTTATCACTATTAATCAATAGAATATTATCCGAACCAAAGCCAGAAGGATATTTGAACTTTGCTTTACCATCGGAAAACTCTACTGGAATCATTATGTTGTTGGCTATATCAAATAGCAAATTTTCACTTCCTCCATCAAATTCCTCGATTTCATAATACCTCTCTGTGTTTCTCGTAACAAAACTTAGAGGAAAGTCTGATTTACCATCTGCTTTTGCAAGTCTTGGGT
>JABDPK010000208.1 GCA_013042795.1 Saprospiraceae bacterium
CCTCCCCATGCATGATCAGTTCCGTTTCCATTGGAAGTCAGGGTTCGGGCGAAATCAGAAATTGTAAATGTTGTGACATTGTCTTCAAGATTCAGTTCGCCCAATGCGGCCTGGAATTCGCTCATGCCTTTACTGAGGACAGAAAGCATCTGGGATTGATTATTCAAGACTTCATCATGATGATCCCATCCGTCAAATCTGACAAAGAAAGTTTGGCGCTTCAAACCCAGTTCCTTCCTGACTTTTATAGTCCGGGCTATCATTCGAAGACTTTGTGAGAATTGGTTTGTTGAAAAGGATGTAGCAATGTTTGAGTTACCTACAGTTGTACTGAATAATTCATTCGTATTTTGACTTGCTGTAACAACACTTGAATAAGTTTGCTTGAAGATATCCTGGTATTGTTGTTCCATCAGGCTGTTTATGGCCTGGGTTTTGATCTGGTTGAAAGTCATATCACCTCCGTAACCTTTAATTCCTATTGCACCTTTCCCAGTTGGAAGGATACTATATTCTGAAGCTTCTTTACCAAGTTGAAATACGTTTTTACCCGATAGTGAAATATTCATGGAAATCTTGCCTTCATTATTTGCTGCTTCTACAAGGTCAGCAAGTCTGCCGCCCCATCCCGTCGCTGATTTGGTTTGAGGAACCGAAGTTTGCCATTGCTGATCCTGGTCTGAATGTGAGAATAGTCCAAATGGTAATCTGGCACCATTGAGATATTGCGATTTTGTGATCGGTTCTACAAGGGTTCCAACATTGTTGATGACAGCTACTTTACCGTTGTCAAATAATGTTTTAAGTTCCGGCATTGACGGATGCAGACCAAGGTTTTTTTCATTAAATGAATTTGCATTTAATGGAAGCAATGAATTCTTTGACAAAGCCAGGTTGGATCTTGTATTGGCATAATCATTATAATCCTGTGTATTGCTTGGAACAATCATGTTAAAAGAATCATTTCCACCTCCGAGCATAATGCATACCAGTGCACGGTAATCTTCACCAGCATTCAGATATCTTGCATTTTGTAATGATGCTGCACTCATGGATTGTAGATTGAAGAAAGTTGAAAAGAAAGTTGTAGAGCCTATGGCCGCACAACTTGCTGTTCCAAGGAAAGATCTTCTGCTATATTTTTTCTTGCACATTGTTTTAGATATTTCGAATGAAGAATTGTTTTTTATTTCAGTATGGCATAATCAGGGGCAATCATGATCAGGTATGTCGCCATCCTTAATTTATCAGTTGGCTCATTAAGCTGATACATGGCATCTTTTATAATATCTTTTGTCTGATCCGTAAGTAAACCGTTTGCCAATAAGATGTCCAGGTAGTCTATCATGGCATCTGGGTTATTTATCAAATCGCTTACTTCCGAATAATCCATCCTGTAATCTGAATACATCTCAAAGGATTCCAGTAATTCCTCCTCGTCTGGCTCTTCGGGTTCTTCATCTTCCTCAAAGGATTCAACAATGCAGAAATCTTCAAGGTATTCCTGGTTGACAGTTAGTTTATGAACTTCATTTATAAGTCCGATGACATTGGTTGAATTCAGTATCTGGAATTCCGGGGCCACTTTGTATTGCTGACTTATCGGTCCCTGGGGGCTGTAGTCAGGCAGGTAAAAATTAAAGACGCTTGGAGCTTGTAATGGCGCCTGCCCGGTATTTGACTTCAGACATTCGAATACATATAAGTAATCTCCATTTTCATTGGCTGTCATTGGGAAGGCCCTGAGGTAGTTCATCATTCTGACAACAGGTTCACGGAGCTTTCCAAATGTGTATGTTTCTGAATGGTTACAATTCCTGGCTTCAGGATCCAAAAGAATGGCTTTGATAAGTTCTTTGTGGTTTCCATCTTCATTCGGGTTGAATTTGTCTGCTACACGCTTGACATATGCCGGGCTTGGATTACTTGTTGTCAGCATTTTAATCAAAGATTTGGAAATAAAAGGCGCAGTATTGGGATGTGTTGACAGATGTTGAATTGTCTGGGACAGATCTTCATCACCACTCTGACCTGCTGGAAGCACAGTCCCGTTAAGAAGTTGTTTTTCACTTTTGTCATGAAATGCATCATACATTTTCATGGGTTCCATAACCATGGCTCTTCGATCTTCCGATTCATCAAATGGTCCAAATTCGCCATTTGCACCTCCATCAGACAAGCCGGTAAAAACCTGGGCAAACTCCTTGATATCGGCATTCGTATATGTAGGGATGAACTGTCCCTCAGTATCATATTTTCTTGTTCCATCCGGGTTCAATTCCCATAGTCCTATGGTAAATAATTGCATGATCTCACGCGCATAATTTTCATCCGGATGAATATTGTTGGCATGGTCTGCCTTTGGGTTTCCATAGTGTGAAAGGAAAGTACCCATCGAAGCCGACCTGGTGACATCCATCAGTAAATTGTCGAATTTTCCAAATGCATTTTTGAGAAGTAAGTCATAGTAATTGCTCGAAGCGACGCCCACATCATGAAAGAAATCTGTACTGTTATTGATAACCATGATCTGGCTTAGCGCGTAGGCCACACGCTGTCTTAATAGGTCCGGGGATGTCAAATTATTTGTTATCCAGGCGGTATTAAAATTATGAAAGGTGTGGAATCCATTCCCTTCAAATTCATCAAGGTCACCATATAGTGGTCCGTGTGCCAGGAGTTCAGTTGTAGTGTATGTTGCAGGCAAACTAAATTGCTCTTCAAGCCAGCTTTCATATCCCATAGCTGCTGCCATCCTGATGGTTGCCATATCTGCACCGAAAGTACTCTGGGCCAGGAACCTGGAAGCATCCATTAGCTGATCTTGATTTTGAACTGGAAATCCATCAATGGTTTTCTTTCCCGAATTAGGAATTGATTCAGAGCTGCTTGTCACAGTGACTTCATAGTCATGTCCTGCACCGATAAAATCGTAGTTCCTGAATTGACCTGAGAGGACTGAAGAAATAATTAACAGGCAAAAAAATAAAACTTGACATTTCATAGTAATTATTTGATTTTGAAGAATTGCATTTAATGTATAACAGCCTTGTCTATTTTTACCCTACCTTGATAACCGGTTTTTGTCAAAAAATATAACAGACACCGATAGTGCCATTCCAGTTAATAAATGGCATATAGAAAGAAGAGGAGGGATCAAAAACATTTCTTTTGCGTTGCTGCCAATGACCGTTTAGTTTAATTTCAATGGAATTGTTGATTTGATAGCTGATAAGACAATTAAGCTTTAGATATTCTAACTGAAGCTGCCTGGTTGTTTGGGTCTCTGAAAAAATATTATTGAAGGTTCTCCATCCCTGGCTTAACCTGAGGCTTAATTCAAGTTTCCCTATCATTCCGGAGAATTCCATTCTAGGTTCCCAGTGTGTGTAGCTAAACCTGTTTTCAATGACATCTGTTCTTTTCCTGAATAAGAAGGAAGGAGACAAACCGAATCTTCTTTTTATTTTAACATGGTATGATAATCGTAATTCCATAAATCTGAAAATGCGCGCATCCATATCTGCAGTATCTGATCCTTTGTAGTTGCCTGTTATATTTTCCTGGTATCGCCTCTGATAAATCCTGAATTCACTATTCAGGTATTGTGATAATGTTTTATTCTTCCTGAGTTTTAGTCTGTTCTGAAGTTTAAATCCCAGTTCGCGGTATTTATGGAACCTGGCCTCTTCAGAAGTATAATTTTTGTCAGCGACATACATCGATACAGAAGTCTTGTGTTGCTTTATTACTCTTGTTGTCAATCCGAACCTGGTATTCCATTTATTGTAAGAAGTGGTGGTCAAATTGAATTCAGCATCTTCCATTGTTCTGTTTGAATCATTTAACCATACAGTCGCCTTGATAAAGAAATAAACTTTCCTTCCCAGGTTTTTCCTGTATGATGAATACAAGGATAGATTCCTGAGATTTGCTGTATTGATAAGATGAAAGACTTCGTGACGTCCCTTCACATACGTACTAAAACTTGAATCATTGAATTTCCTTTTCCATGACAATTTGAATTTGTTTTGAATAAAAGGAGAATTCCGAAGCTCGGCATCGCCAGACCTGTTGAATACATTGTGCTCAAAACCTGCACTTGTTTGCAAGTTTAATGACAGATTGTTTTGTCCACCAAGTTCAATAAAATGGAATAATAACCCCAGGAACAAGAAATAACGCATGGACACTAGACTTTTTCGTTTACTTTATGAATCTCTATCCTTATTCTATTCTCTTTTTCAATCTGTGAATCGATATATGGAATACCGATGACAATAATGAGGAGCAATATGATATAGCTCAGCAGTGATGTGTATTTTTTCATAATATAATTTTGTTTCAAGTATTTTATTAGTGCGATTGTGAACTCTTAATTGTTGATGTATCCTTTCATTCCTTCCTTGTTAGCAAGTTGAATGCCCAATCCGGGGCGGACATTTATTTCCATTATCATTGGACCCTGAATCGCATCGAGGACAATATCAACCCCAAGATAATCAAGTGGGAAAACCATTGATGTTTCGATTGACAGGCTAAGCAAATCATTCCAAAAGGGTATTTTTTTTCCTAATATTTTATTTTGGTTATCCGGGTGCGATCTGTGGTAATGCTTCCCGTCAAAAGCCATTTTCAGGACTCCTTTTTTCATGTCTATGCCGATGCCCAATCCTCCCTGGTGAAGATTTGCCTTTCCTCCTGACTTCTTTGTTGGAACACGCAACATGCTCATTACAGCTTTATCTTTTAGTAGTATGACTCTGAAGTCAGGTACACCGGCAGGATATATTTCGCTAAAAAAAGGATGTGGTTCGATACATTCCTCGATAAGTACTTTATCACTGGAGCCAAATGAAAACATGCCCATAATGATCTGTGCCATATGAATCCTGATTTGCTCATCGGAACACATAGTTCCGTTTGAGGTCCAGGTATTATTCACCTTTTTCAGAATAATAATGCCACCTCCGCCGGATCCCTTTGAAGGCTTAATGGCCAGTTTGTCATAAACCTGGACTTGATCCCAGATTCTTGAAATATCTGCGATTCTATTGATGACGCCATAGGTTTTTGCACAAGCAATGCCATGCGTGTGTAGAACCTCTTTGCAGAGAACTTTATCATCTGCCAGAGGGTAGTGTTTTCTACTGTTGTGTGGATAAATTAAAGAGATATTGCGCTCATTGATACCGAGGATCGGATTAACCGGCTTTGTGGTTTTTATATTTTTGTACATGATCTGAATTTTGTATTTCGTAAATCAATTTTTCCTGGATCAGTTAGCTTTGGCAATCAACGCAAACCGGTTGAATTCAGATAATCTCATTCCTATCCAGCGTCCCAACAGGAGCAGCACTCCAA
>JABDPK010000213.1 GCA_013042795.1 Saprospiraceae bacterium
GATTTGACAGACTGGGACATGGAGACGGACACTATGCATATAAAGGCTATGTCCTGGATGCCGGAACCGTTAAACTGGTCGCCGATCCATCTTTTCCAAAAGGAAAAATCGAAATTAAAGGCTTCAGACACGATGATGAGGCAAATACATTTGTTTGCCTTGGCGACAAGGAATATCCTACATATGCAAAAAGTACAGCAGATTTCGGATTGTTTGGAGGTGGTATAACACCATTCTTTGATTTTTCAATCACAAAGAACGTGTTGACCATGCTTATTGTATTCCTGTTCTGTATGTGGATGTTCTTCAAGATTGCAAAGATGTACAGGCAAAGAGAAGGACAGGCACCTAAAGGAATCCAATCTTTCATTGAACCGGTTTTTGTTTTTATCCAGGACGAAGTATGTAAGCCTTTCCTTGGAAACAAATACATGAAATATCAGCCATTCATAATGAGCCTTTTCTTTTTTATTTTGGCTCTGAATTTATTTGGCCAGATTCCTTTCTTCGGAGGATCTAATGTTACAGGAAACCTGGCGTTTACAGCCATACTGGCAATTTTCGCATTTCTTGTGACCAATCTATCAGGCAACAAACACTACTGGGAACACATCCTTTGGATGCCGGGTGTACCTGCCTGGGTTAAGACGATTTTGACACCTGTAGAAGTATTGGGTGTTTTTATAAAACCATTGACTTTGATGTTGCGATTGTTTGCAAACATTACAGCAGGTCATATGGTAATAATCATTTTTGTGAGTTTGATCTTTATTTTCAGTAATAATGGCATAAGTCAGATAGGAGGATACGGAACAGTAATTCCTTCCGCTTTGCTGTCGCTATTCATGATGGCGATAGAACTGCTGGTTGCATTCATCCAGGCATTCGTCTTTGCTATACTGACAGCATCGTACATCGGCGCTGCCATTGAAGATCATCATCACGAGGAAGCGCATTAATTTTTTTAATCTATATAAATAACTAATTATGGTAGGTTCAATTGCCGCTATAGGTATGGGATTAGCAGTTATCGGTGCCGGGATCGGAATCGGTAATATTGGAGCGAAAGCAATGGAAGCGATTGCAAGGCAACCGGAAGCAGTAGGTGATATCAGATCAAATATGATCTTGATGGCAGCTCTTGTTGAAGGTGCAGCTTTGATCGCAATCGTTGTATCATTCCTTGTTGCGTAATCTTAAAATGAAATGATCTGACCATGCAACGGATGGTTGTCATGGTCAGGTTTTTTAACCTTTAAAAATTAGAAAATGTTATTCGTATTATCAGCAGATTTTAGTGTAATCAAACCAGATGTCGGACTATTGTTCTGGACAACAATATTTTTCCTCTTATTCTGGTTCCTGATTGGAAAATATGCATTCAAGCCAATTGCAAACGCTCTGAAGAAAAGAGAAGATGATATCCAGGATGCCCTGGATGAAGCGAAAAGAGCAAAAGAGGAGATGGCTAACCTTAAAGCAGAAAACGAAAAGATTCTTGCAGAAGCAAGACAGGAAAGAGCATCTATCATAAAAGAAGCAAACAACCTGAAGTCTTCAATTATAAAGGAAGCCAAGGAAAAGGCAAAAGAAGAAGCACGGAGAGTGACCAATAGTGCCATACTCGAAATTGAAAATGAAAAGAAAGCAGCCATTATAGAATTGAAGAACCAGGTTGGTTCAATGGCGACTGAAATAGCGGAGAAAGTGATTAGAAAGGAGTTGAGTAATAGTGCAGAACATGAATCATTCGTTAACAAATTAGTAGAAGAAATTAAGCTTAACTAATGCCAGATTATCGCGTTGCATCGAGATACGCCAAGTCTCTTTTAGATCTTGGAATTGAAACCAATATCATCGACACTTTATATGATGATATCTGCAACTTCAAGGAAGCATTGAGTAACAGGGATCTTTTCTTGTTAGTCAAAAGCCCGATCATCAAAGCAGATAAGAAAATTGGTATCCTTAATACAGTATTCGGAGAGCGTTTTAATAAGGTGACCATGTCTTTCTTTGATATTATTACAAGAAAAGGAAGAGAAAACTTTTTACCCGAAATAACAGACAGCTTTATAAGCTTATATAAGAAATACAAACATATTACGACTGTTCACCTAACCACGGCAACCCCGATCACGGAGTCTGCTATGGCATCAATTAAAAGAGCTTTGCAGAATAGTAAGGTCACAGATCAAGAAGTTGAAATTGAAACTTCAGTTGATCCGGACCTGATTGGCGGCTTTGTTATTGAAATGGATGACAAATTATATGATGCCAGTGTAGCACATAAACTTGATGAGGTTAAAAAACAGTTTTTGAATAATAAATACATTAAATCATTCTAAAATTTTATCGATATGGCTGGGGTTAAACCAGAAGAAATATCCGCGATTCTTAAACAGCAATTATCAGGTTTCAAATCTGAATCTGAATTGGAACAAGTTGGATCAGTACTACAGGTTGGTGATGGTATCGCCAGGGTTTATGGTCTGACAAAAGTAAAAGCCGGAGAGCTTGTTGAATTCGAGAATGGCGTCCAGGCCATCGTTTTGAACCTGGAGGAAGATAACGTAGGGGTCGTATTAATGGGTTCAGGAGATGGTATTAAAGAAGGTTCAACTGTTAGAAGAACCGGAAGAATTGCCTCCCTGAATGTAGGTGAAGGATATACGGGCAGGGTAGTGAATACATTGGGTCAGCCAATTGACGGTAAAGGTCCAATTACAGGTAAGACCTATGAAATGCCACTGGAAAGAAAAGCACCAGGAGTAATATTCAGACAGCCGGTAAACGAGCCACTTCAAACAGGTATCAAAGCCATCGATGCGATGATTCCTATTGGAAGAGGCCAAAGAGAATTGATTATTGGTGACAGGCAAACCGGTAAGACCGCAATTGCTATTGATACTATCATCAATCAAAAAGAATTTTACGACAGGGGAGAACCTGTATATTGTATATATGTGGCTTCAGGTCAAAAATCTTCAACAGTTGCCCAGGTTGCAAGAATTCTCGAGGAAAACGGAGCAATGGAATATACCGTGATCGTATCAGCATCTGCTGCTGATCCGGCACCTCTGCAATTCTATGCCCCATTCGCCGGTGCAGCAATTGGAGAATTTTTCAGGGATACAGGAAGACCTGCGCTGATTATTTATGATGATTTGTCAAAGCAGGCTGTTGCCTATCGTGAAGTTTCTCTGTTATTGAGAAGACCTCCGGGAAGGGAAGCTTATCCAGGTGATGTATTTTATCTTCACTCAAGATTATTGGAAAGAGCTGCGAAGATTATAAATGATGACAGCATCGCACAGGATATGAACGATCTGCCTGACAGTCTGAAAAATTCCGGAATGGTGAAAGGAGGCGGTTCATTGACTGCACTGCCAATTATTGAAACACAGGCTGGAGATGTTTCGGCATATATTCCTACCAATGTAATTTCTATTACAGATGGTCAAATTTTCCTTGAATCCAACTTGTTTAATGCAGGTATCCGACCAGCGATCAATGTAGGTATTTCAGTTTCAAGGGTAGGAGGTAATGCCCAGATAAAATCAATGAAAAAAGTAGCAGGAACACTTAAACTTGATCAGGCACAATACAGGGAACTGGAAGCCTTTTCAAAATTTGGTTCTGACCTTGATGCTGCAACCATGGCTGTACTTGATAAAGGTAAGAGGAACGTGGAAATCCTGAAACAAGGACAATACGAACCGGTATCTGTTGAGAAACAGGTGGCCATTATTTACCTTGGAACAAAAGGCTTGCTTAGAAATATACCTGTTGATAAGGTAAAAGAATTCGAGGAGCAGTTCCTGACTAAGATGGTACAGAATCATGCTGATGCACTTGAGTTGTTCAGGCAGGGTAAACTTGATGATGAGGCAGTTAAAACTGTAGAAACTGTCGCTGAAGATATTTCAAAACAATTTGCATAAGCATAAATATATTAATCGCTTCAATTAAGGAGTATGTCAGGTAAATTAAAAGAAGTCAGGGAACGGATTGTGTCAGTACGCTCAACGCAACAGATCACTAAAGCTATGAAAATGGTTTCTGCTGCTAAGTTTCGAAAAGCTCAACAAGCCATTACCGAAATGCGCCCTTATGCAGATCGATTAAATAAAATGATGATAAATATCCTTTCCAATGTTGAAGGAGGGGATGCGTCTTCTTTTTCAGTCGAAAGAGAGATAAAGAAAATGGCTATCGTAGTTGTGACTTCCAACAGGGGTCTGGCAGGAGCGTTTAATTCCAATATCGGTAAGAAAGCATTGGAAGTCCTCGATAATTATGATGTTGAAAGAAGAGCAGGGAAGGTTGACATTATTTTTATCGGTAAAAAAGGATATGACTTTCTTAAAAGACGTGTTGATGGTTGCAATCTGAATAGGGATTATATCGACGCTACAATAGATTTGAGTTATGATAATATTTCTTCAATGGCAGACAAACTGATGGATGTCTATTCGCTGGAAGAATATGATATGATTCATGTGGTTTATGCCCAGTTTAAGAATGCAGCTGTTCAAATCCCTGTGGCCATGCAATTTCTTCCGGTTCCAAAACTTGAAATTGTCAAATCTGATAAAAAGAAAATGCGGGCAGACTATATCTTTGAACCTAACAAAGATGAGCTCCTCGAATCACTGATTCCCAGCATTCTTCAGACAAGTTTTCATAAATGTGTTCTTGATACTACAGCCTCTGAGCATGGTGCAAGAATGACAGCAATGGATAAAGCGACTGAAAATGCCAATGAATTATTGAAAGATCTGAAAATCACTTATAATAAAGCACGTCAGGAATCTATCACCAATGAAATCCTTGAGATTGTTGGTGGCGCAGCTGCACTAGAAGGATAATCCCTCAGTCAATATTTGGTCATGTATTATGGTTCTGGTAAGGGTTCACCTGCCATGAGACCTGTATGATGATTGTTCTTTTCAGTAACCACATGCCGAGCCTGATTTATAATCAATTAATCTTACTTTTGTGATTCTAAATAATTGAAAATGAAGTTGATAAAGAGTCTTATCTGCCTGTTGTTCCTTCCTGTGGTCCTCTCAGGACAAGTGACTTACCTTCACTGTGGTATGTTGATCGATATGACAGATGACAAGGTAGAGAATGAAAAAACAATCATCATTGAAGGTGATAGAATTGTAAGAATCGAAGATGGATACCTGGAGGGAAATGATACCATATCAATTATTGACCTGAAGAACCAGACGGTTATGCCCGGATTTATGGACATGCACGTTCATATAGAACACGAGTCCAGTCCTACACGATATCTTGACAAGTTCAGTAAAGACAAAAGGGATATGGCACTCGGAGCTGTTAAATTTTGTCAAAGAACCCTGGATGCAGGATTTACTTTTGTCCGGGACCTTGGAGGGACGGGTGTCAATGTATCATTGAGAAATGCTATTAATAATGGAGATATCAATGGTCCCAGGATTTTTACCTGTGAAAAATCATTAGCTACTACCGGTGGACATGCAGATCCTTCCAATGGAGTAAAAGATGAATTAAAAGGAGATCCAGGGCCAAAAGAAGGGGTAGTCAATAGTACTGAAGATGCATATAAAGCAGTGAGGCAACGCTATAAAAATGGAGCAGATTGCATCAAGATTACTGCAACTGGAGGTGTATTATCAGTTGCTAAAGATGGTCAGGGTCCACAGTTTACAGTGAATGAGGTCAAGGCTGTTGTAGATGCAGCAAGGGATTATAATTTCACGACTGCTGCGCATGCCCATGGTGCTGAAGGAATGAAACGTGCAGTACTCGGAGGAATTCACAGCATAGAACATGGA
>JABDPK010000217.1 GCA_013042795.1 Saprospiraceae bacterium
ACAGAAGCGAATCCTAGTTTTGATTATGAGATTCCCGGAGTCTATACTGTCAGATTGGAGGCTACACGATTGTCTGATAGTTGTATGGCCATTGAAGAAAAAGTTATTGCAGTCAGTGATATACCTATGATTCCTGATTTTGATGTGGCTTTTGAAAGTTGTGAAAACGGAAGATTTATTCGCTTGCAGGATTTATCATATGATACGACAGGGATCAGTCATGCTGTAGATGTGAAATGGGAAGTTAATTATAACGGAATCACAGAAATATTCAATGGTGATAATTATATACTGAATGTCCAGAATGCGGATGAAATAACTGTTGCTTTGACAATTGTCTCTTCAGCTGGATGTATAAGTAATATATCTGAAACAATTGACCTTACAGAAGTATTTCCTGGTGGAGATATTATTACATCTCTCCTGCAATGTGTTGATGATGGTTACTTGCTTGATATTGCTTTTGTCAATTCAGATTCAAGTTATATCATTGAGTCAATTCAGTGGACAATAAATGATGGAGGTACAATTTCCACTCAAAACGGGTCTTCATTTGAAATTACAAGCGATGCTGCAGATCTTTCGGTAATGCTTGTTGTCAATTACACCAATGGATGTGTCTTTGAAACAGAACATGAGATTACGGAGGATGACTTCTTGCCGGTGCTGAGCATTGGGTATGATCAAAATATTGATTGTACAGGACTCGATAGTATCCAGCTTGAATTTTATCCCGTATTGACAGGAGGAAATATGGATGCCAGTCCACTTAGTTATATGTGGACTCTTGATGGAGAGCTCATCTCTACGCTTGATACAGTGGTATTGTTGGTTTCAACAACAAATACGACATTGATCGGATTAACAGTAGAGTATACTAATAATTGTGTTTTCACGGCTACTGAAGAATTTACTTGTCCTGAATGCGAAAGGGATCCTGAAATACTTGTTGAAATAGATTGTGCCGATACCGAAAAATTAATCGTTAGCCTTACTGATACGACAGTATTGGAGCAGGGTATAACGGCCACCTTGCAGCAATGGACTGTCGATGGAACAATATTCAATGGTCCCGGGATGACATTTGAAATGGTCTCGACCCCTGTTGAAGTTGAATACCTTGTCGAATATTCAGACGGTTGCTCGGGAACTTACACACAGACTTTTGACCCTGATGACTTCATGGTTGAACTCTCTTATGATGTTGAAGTTCTGGAATGTTTGTTTGGATATGGAACATTCCTTTTCACAAACACATCCACATTTGCTGATGAATGCGTGAATATAGAAAGTATAGAATGGATTATTGATGGACAAGCCTATACCGGAGATTCAGTCGAGGTAGAAATTATACTCGGCCTCACCGTAGATGTTGAATTGATCATCCATTTTACCAACGGAACAACTATTTCTACTTCTGATGATAACGATCCGACAAACGATTCGGTCAATACACTTGATTATATTGAGAATGTCCAATTTGATATCATGGATAATACCGGTGTTTTTTGCGGGGACTCAATTAATCTTAGCATCGTAGATCCGGATCCAAACCTGATATACAACTGGGCCTTTGATTCCGAATTTACTAATATCCTGTTTTCCGGTACTGAATTGATTATAGAGGCTAATGAAATATTCAACGGCCTTGTATTTGCCCAGGCCATCAGTGACAGCCTATGTATGTACGGTCAAAGCCTGATTGAATTGGATGACGAGGAAATTATCCTTGTATTTGACACACCATTTGAAATTTGCCCTGGAGACACAGCCAATTTTGAAATTATCAATATCAATCCTTTTCAGGATATTACTTATACCTGGAAAGAAGGAGGAGATCAGTTAATCGACGGGGTGGATACCAATAATCCTCTGATTGGGATTCCAGAGGATCATACAGAAGATTTCTTTATGATATTGTGTACTGAGAATACAGCTGGCTGTACAAGGGTTGATTCTGTGTTCTTCGAAGTTGGAGAAACTGAAGATCTTGAACCTTTTAGTTTTGATATTGATTCGTGCGGATCATTAACGGTCAACTTTACTTCAAATAATACATTTAGCGGGACATCTTTCTGGGACTTCGGAGATGGAAATACTTCCAATGAAGCAAATCCGAGCAATACCTATCCTTCACCTGGCACTTATCTCGTGGTTTTAAGTGATTCAAGTGATGTGTGTGCAAAAAACAGTTACATGGATTCCATCGTTGTACCTGAAATGTTATATATAAGCATAGGACAGGACACGATAGAATACGGTGCCGGAGAGACGGTTATAGTGAATGCTGAAACAAATGGTCCACAGGATAGTATTATATGGTGTCTTGAAGATGGAACAATTATAGGGATGGGCAACCCACTTGAATATCAGCCTGCCAATGACATTGAAGAAGTTTGTGCAAAAATAACAGATGAATATGGATGTAGCGATTCGACATGTGTCATTCTGAAATTAAGGGAAGACTGCCCGGAAGAACTTAGTATTGACGGACCATCTGAAATCTGTATCGGTGATACTTTCGAGCTTATGTTGATGATGGACCAGGATCCTGCAGAATTTATCTTCCTTTGGGATCCGTCTGAATGTATTGTATCCGGAGGAGATACGCATAATCCTACGGTCACAGCAACTACTGACAAAACTTTTTCAGTGCTTGTCCAAAAACCGGGCTTGTGTTCAGATACAATTGTCTCTTTCAATGTATCTGTTAGTAATCCGCAGGTTTCGATAACAACAGAAAACGGGGAGCCAAATGTATGTCTCGGGCAGGAACAAACCTTGCTTGTGGTACCTGATGATCCGGATTGTGTTTATACATGGAGTACAGGCGAGACAGGACCGGAAATTGTTGTTTCTCCTGAGGTGACCACAGAATATAGTGTTACTTGTATCAATAACCTGGGTTGTGAATCTACATCCAGTTTTATCCTGGAAGTAATTCTTCCTGAATGCAATGAGAATGATGTCTATCTGCCTAATGCATTTTCTCCGAATGGTGACAATGTAAATGATGTGCTTCTAGTCCGAAGCAAATTCATTGATGAAATGGAATTTTACATCGTAGACAGATGGGGAAATGAGGTTTTCAGAACGACAGACCAGAATGTAGGATGGGACGGCACATATAAAGGGGAGGAATGTTCTCCGGATGCCTATGCCTATTACCTTATGGTCGTATGTATTGGGGGAGACGATTACTTCACCCAGGGCAATGTCTCTATAATCAAATAGTTATTCGGAATCTTCAGTAGTGGCTTTCTTCAGGTTTTCTGTCATCTCTTTTGAAATAGCACCCTGAAGTACCCTGACAAATGTCTTTTGATCAATTTGAAGATGAACAACGCCTTTTTCGATTTTATTGATCTTACCGATGATACCACTGGAAGTGACGACTTCATCGCCTTTACCCATTTCTTTTTCAAATACGTTTTGAGCTTTTTGCTTTTTGACCTGTGGCCGTAAAAAGAAAAAGTACATGATGAAAAATATTGACGCAAAAAACAAAAGGTTTATGAAACCAGGATTCGCTGAGGATTGTAAGTAAAACATAGAATTGTAAATTAAGGCTCAAAAATATAAAATCTAGGATTCATGTGTACGTGGCAGAACAATATAATATTATGCTAATTTTTTTGGTGGGATATATGGGCAGTGGTAAGTCGACCATTGGAAAATTACTTTCAGAGCAATTGGGCGTCTCTCATCTTGAATCTGATGCCTACATAGAACATCTTGAATCAATGACTATCAATGAGATTTTCGAGCAAAAAGGAGAAACGTATTTCAGGAATCTTGAATCTGCCTTTATCTATGCATTGAAGCCCGGAAAAATGGTAGTAAGTACTGGTGGAGGAATGCCGTGTTTCAATGACAATATTTCAATAATGAATGAAATAGGAACTACGATTTACCTTGAAGCCACTCCGGAAATCCTTACCCATCGCTTAATAAATAGTTCTGATCGTCCTCTATTGAAAAATCTCAATAAAGGTCAATTAATGGAATTTATCGAAAAACATATGGAAGACAGATATGAATACTATGAGAAGAGTCATCTTATAGTTGATGCAAATGGCCCAGCCGATAATGTTGTTACTCATATCTTGAATCAACTTTAACTTCCTTCTTCCATCATTTTTTCAAAAACTGCAATTGGATCGATAATAAGCTGATCATCATTCCTGATCGCCGTTTCTTTCAGCAGTTCATAAGTCTCTTCATTTGTTAATTCAGGTTGCCATAGCTTCATTAATCCTACTATACCGCTGGCGAAAGGTGCGGCCATTGAAGTGCCGCTTTTACTGATGTATTTATTGCGTGGATAAGTAGAAAAGATATTTTCCCCGGGTGCTGCAAGACCCATTTTCAGATTATCGACGGTGTTCCCGAAATAGGCCCTGTTAAGATCTTTATTGATTGCCGTGACAGTAATAACGCCATCGATATTTGCAGGTGTTGTCCCTACAGCATCGACATTTGAATTGCCAGCTGCGACAACAACGACGGACCCTTTGTCAGTCGCATATTTTACAACTTCTGTATATGCCTTTTCTCTTTCATCATTGGTTACACCTCCAAGAGAAATAGATATGACTGAGGCCCCCAGGTCTGCAGCCTCAATTATTCCTTTGACGATAGATTTTTGTGTACCCATTCCAAATGCATTGAGTACTTTGATCCCTGTAACCTTAACATTGATGCCGGGTGGAATCCATGATGCGATCCCGATATTATTTCCCGTCACAGCAGCGGCTATACCTGCACAATGTGTGCCATGTCCCTGGGAATCAGAGTCGTAGGACCTTTTGGTGCTGACATAATTACCTGCAAGGTCCTCATGATTTCCGTCAACGCCCGTATCCAGTATTGCAATGATACTTGGTTCCGAATCGAGCATCGAGTTTCTGGAAGATATCATTTCATGGAATTTATCCAGTTTAAACCTGTCTGCCATCCACTGGTTTGATACTCCGGGATCGTTTAATTCGGATTTTATTTGAAATGATGTTTCAGCTTCTTCAACTGGCAAATCCAGGCTGTACTGTTCGTTATATTCTACATGTATAACACCTTGTGCATCGGTGATTTCCCGTATGTAATCTTCCTTGAGTTGATCCTCAGTGAGGTTAATAGCTACATATTCATCCAGTCCATATTGCTCGTCTGCAGGGGTGAATACCGGGTATTCTATATCGAACCTGTCCTTATTTTTATTCTTCCAAGTCTGCAGATTCCTGATATTGTCAAATTGTACCAATAACTCAGCATCCGGGTCCAGCTTTATTTCGATGGATTGGTCTTCTTCATGATTAATTTGTATCAGGCTATGACCAGCACCCATCAATCCCAGTGCCATGAGCAGGTATATGACTTGTCCGAGTTTTGAGTCGATAAATTTAGCCGGAAAAGCAAGTATAGAGATTAAAATCAGGTCCAGGCTTAAATGAAGTATGGTATCAGGATTGAAGCTCAAGATCTCTCTGTATCCGGCATAAACTAATATGAGTACAGATATGATCTGAAGTATCAACCTTTTGGAGAAAATTCCATTTAATAGAAGGAGTAATGATACCCCCAGCAATCCGAGATGCGGAAACTGAAAAAATAAATTGCTCATACTTGTTATAAAACGGTGATTTTTAACAAATAGTTTCTAAATACTTGATGCTGTATAAGGATGTTCTTCAACAAAGAATTTTATTTTTGCAACACTTACTAAAATGATATGGCAGAAGATATAAGATATTGTACGATTATAGGATCCGGGCCTGCGGGATATACAGCTGCAATTTATGCAGCTAGAGCTAATTTAAAACCGCTCTTGTATACAGGAAAAGAACCTGGTGGTCAATTGATGATCACTACTGATGTTGAGAACTACCCGGGATATCCCGATGGTATTATGGGACCTCAGATGATGGATGATTTTCAGAAGCAAGCAGAAAGGTTTGACACGGAAGTCAGAACGGAGTTAATTTCCAAAGTCGATTTATCCGGACCGGTTCATGTTTTGACGACAGAATCCGGGGAAGAGATTAAGTCGCATACAGTGATTATTTCGACCGGCGCAAGCGCCAAATGGCTTGGATTGGAATCCGAGAAGAAGTTGATGAATAAAGGAGTCTCAGCATGTGCTGTTTGTGATGGATTCTTCTTCCGGGGACAGGATGTTGCTGTTGTGGGTGGGGGAGATACTGCTGCAGAAGAGGCGACCTACCTGGCCAAACTATGTAAGAATGTACATCTGATCATCAGGAGAGATGAAATGCGCGCATCCCATATCATGCAGAAAAGGGTTATGAACACTGAAAACATCACGATTCACTGGAATACAAATACAGTTGAAGTACTTGGTGAGGATGAGGTCAAAGGTGTAAAGGTCGTTAACAACAAAACAAATGTTGAATCTATTCTTGATGTCACAGGATTTTTTGTAGCAATCGGCCATAAACCAAATACAGATATTTTCAAAGATTGGCTGGAAATGGATGAAGCAGGCTATCTTGTTACAATACCTGGTACATCAAAAACAAAGATAGAAGGCGTTTTCGCCAGCGGTGATGCACAGGATAAAGTTTACAGGCAAGCTGTAACCGCAGCTGGTACAGGCTGTATGGCTGCGCTTGATGCCGAGAGATACCTGGCTGCTAAAGAGATCATATAATTAAAGAAATATAAAACCAACAACTATGGCAACTAAATTCAGAAAGGGCGTTCTTCACGGTGATGAAGTAACTGCTTTATTGGATCATGCAAATGAAAATAATTATGCAATTCCCGCAGTAAATGTTGTGGGAACGAATTCGGTTAATGCTTGTCTTGAGACAGCAAGAGATTTAAATTCTCCAATAATTATTCAGTTTTCGAATGGGGGAGCCAGTTTTTTTGCAGGTAAAGGTCTGAGTAATGAAAATCAAAATGCTGCAATACTGGGAGGTATTTCCGGAGCACAGCATATTCATACTTTGGCAAAGGCATATGGAGTCACAGTTATTCTGCATACCGATCATTGCGCAAAAAAATTATTGCCCTGGATTTCCGGTTTACTGGATGCCAGCGAAAAACATTTTGAAAAAACCGGAGCGCCACTTTATTCTTCACATATGTTGGATCTCTCTGAAGAGGCTCTGGTAGAAAACCTGGATATCTGTTGTGAATATTTTAAAAGAATGGCTCCACTGGGAATCACCCTTGAAATGGAGTTAGGTGTTACAGGTGGTGAAGAAGATGGTGTGGATAATACCGATGTGGATAGTTCAAAACTATATACCCAGCCTGATGAGGTTTTCTATTCCTATGAACGTTTATCTGCAATCAGTGACAGGTTCACCATTGCAGCTGCGTTTGGAAATGTACATGGTGTTTATAAGCCTGGAAATGTTGAACTCACACCAAAAATCCTTAAAAATTCCCAGGCTTATGTTAAAGAAAAACTGAATTTAACGTCTGATCAGCCAATCAAATTTGTGTTTCATGGTGGATCCGGATCCAGTACTGAAGAAATAAGGGAGGCTATTGATTATGGTGTGATTAAGATGAATATCGATACCGACCAGCAATGGGCATACTGGGAAGGGGTAAGAGATTATTATGAAGCCAAGAAAGGCTATATGCAGACCCAGATAGGAAATCCGGACGGTGATGACCTGCCAAATAAAAAGATCTATGATCCACGTAAATGGTTAAGAGCAGGGGAGGATGCTTTCAGAAAAAGACTGACAAAAGCATTTGAAGATCTGAATTGTATCAATAAGTCGGTTTAATCAGGGTACTACTGTACCCAATTTTTCCGCAAGAATCTTTTCTTCTTCTGATAGTCTTTTATAGGCTTTAAGATGTAATTGTACATCTTTGCCCTCTAAAGATAATTTGTGAATTTGGGATTGAAGTTCTTTTTTTACAGACTTAATCTTTTTTTCCTTAAACCTCAATACTGATTGCATACTATCTTTTAAATAATTGTTTTCAGGCATTTTTTGTGTTTGGAGATAAACACCTTTCTCCTCCCAATTAGCATAATTATATTGAGATTGCAGATTGTCAATAGCGAATTTCCTGATATTATCATCAGTATGATTAACAAAATACTGTCTCATTGTTGAGATGTTTGATGCATTTTCAATTATTTGGAATGCTTCTAGAATAATTTGCTTGAGCATTGGGTTATCAAAATGATTAAATAATTCATAAATATTTGAATAAACATAATCTGCTACTACAAATTCATTTCCTTCCTCATCTTTAAAAGTCTTGTCTCCAAAATTTACAATGATCCTTGCGAGATCCTTTTCCTGATAAATATCATTGTTGGACTCAAATTTCGGTTGCTCATGGTTAATCTTTTCTTCAGCTACAAAGTCCGTTTCATTGACGTTTGGAGGTAGTTGGTTCCTTTCCTCTCGTTCTTTTTTTAAGCGCCATTGACGAATATTTTCTTTGATGGCCTTATTAACTTCTCCAATAAGAATTTTTTCATCAACTTCCATCTGGAGAGCACATTGCCTGATATATAAAGACCTTTTTATGGGATCTCTTAATTTGGAAATACTTCCAATGATGTTATTTATCAGCTTTGAACGCTTAACTGGATCATCACCAGCTTCTTCCAAAAGCAAGTCCATTTTGAAATAGATAAAATCCTTGGCATTGTTGTCAAGAAAGTTCTGAAATTCCTGTGAACCTGATTTTGTAATAAAGGAATCGGGGTCTTCACCTTCAGGCAATAGAACTAGTTTGACGTTCATGTCATTTTCCAATACAATATCCAGTCCACGCATGGCGGCCTTGATGCCAGCAGGGTCTCCATCATATAGAAATGTAATATTCTCAGTATATCTTTTTACCAGCCTTACTTGCTCAGCAGTGAGCGCTGTTCCACTGGAGGCTACGACATTGCTGACACCATTCTGGAAAAGACTGATCACATCTGTATAACCTTCGACGATGTAACAGTTATCCTGTTTTCTTATCTCTCCTTTGGCCAGGTGCATGGCATATAATACCTTTCGCTTATTGTAGATAGGTGTTTCAGGTGAGTTGATATATTTTGGTTGTTTCTTGCTGGTCGATAATGTTCTTCCTGCAAAAGCAATGATTTTACCAGAAACATTATGTATTGGGAACATGACCCGGTTTCGAAAGAAGTCGTATCCGTTTTTCGATGTCAAGCCAATGTCCTTGAGGTATTCTTCCTTGAATTGTTTGGCTAAGGCTTTATCAGTCAATCCTTTTGAATCATCCGAAGAATAACCGAGTTTGAATTGCTTGATCGTCTGCTCAATAAAGCCTCTTTCCTTGAAATAGCTCAGGGCGATTGCCTTCCCGTCATTGGAATTAAACAATTTGTCATGGTAGAAATCTCCGGCGAAGTCGTTGATGATATAATAGCTTTCCTCAAGGTTCTTTTGTTCCTTCCAGGCATCATCATCTCCTTTGTTGTCTTCCTCAAGTTCAATATTATATTTAGCAGCCAGAGTTCTGATTGCCTCCGGAAAGGAAAGGTGGTCATGATCCATTAAAAACTGCGCAGATCCTCCTACTTTTCCACAACCAAAACATTTATAGATATTTTTGGAAGGTGATACAGTAAAAGATGGCGTTTTTTCATCGTGGAAAGGGCAGAGGCCAATCATGTTTGAACCACGTCTTTTCAGGTTGACATATTCTTCGATGATATGATCAATCTGGACTGTATTAAGT
>JABDPK010000220.1 GCA_013042795.1 Saprospiraceae bacterium
GTGGAAAACCATCAAGGAAGATCCTGAAAATGTAAAAGTCGTCATGCACTTATTGATGCAATATGTATTTGTTTTAAGTGTCGTAACCAGACCATTCCTTCCCTACACTTCTGACAGGATCAGGCGACTTCTTGCACTCGAACCTTTGAAAGAAAATGGAGAATTATTAGAGCTCAGCAATACATTGTCTGAAGGAGAAAACCTGTTAAAATCAGGTCACAAAATTTCATCTCCTGAACACCTATTTACCCGGGTTGAAGATTCAGTGGTTGATACCCAGGTGGCCAAACTACAAGCCACAAAATCGGAATTTTCTTCTGAGCAATTACCCCAAAACAATAATCTGAAAGATACTATCCAGTACGATGATTTCATCAAAATGGATCTCAGGGCAGCAACAATCATGGATGCCAAAAAAGTTGAAAAAGCAGACAAGCTTCTTCAATTGACACTCGATGTAGGGTTTGAAAAAAGGACAGTGGTTTCAGGTATTGCCCAACATTTTGCGCCCGATCAAATTATCGGTCAGAAAGTGACGCTCCTTGCAAACCTGGCACCAAGAAAAATCAGGGGCGTTGAATCCAAAGGCATGATCCTGATGTCAGAAAATGAAGATGGTTCCCTAAAGTTTGTTCAACCTGCTGTTGAAGCAGAGAATGGGGCATCGATCAGTTGATCATTTATTTTCTTCAATCATTTCATTCTCAAACTGTTCCAGAAAAGCATAATTTTTATTGGTCCCGCATTGTCTGTTCAGACCTGCTTTCATAACCAATAACTCACTGTATTCATCCGGGTACTGTCCCATATTCACATATTTCATGGCAAATAAAACTTCCTTATGTGCTATCCAGCAATATGAAGGTTCTACCATCGCCCATTGATAATATATCCGGGATAAAGCCATCCTTGGTTTAATAGCTGTCGGATAGATTGACTTGGCATCAAAATATTTGTCAGAAGCGATTCCAAGTAATGACTGCTTTTCATATTCTTCACCCAATTCTATGGAAGTACTAAAGGAATTCTCCATAATTTCTTCTTTCCTCCGCTGTAAAAGAAACGTTTCATCAGACTGTTCGATTTCTTCCATGGGCCTGTAGTTTTCGCTGGCCGCTTTCTGATATTGATATCTTGAAAATAAAAAGAGGAATGTTCCAATAGAAAATACAACCATTCCAAATATGAGTGCGCGTGTAGGTCTTTCTTTCATATTAATTAAGTCTGGGATTTTTAGATTCTGACCAGGCCTTGAACTGATCAAGATATTGCTGATCAATCTTTTTAAACATGGAGCCAAAGAAGGCAAACATGCACCTTGTTAGATAATTCTTACCTCTGCATTTATGCGTCCCTTTTATTGTTGTGCTATGATAATCTCCTTCAAATGTGGTTAAATCATCTTTTATCATGTTACCAGCTGCAAAATGCAGTCCCACTTTTTTCATGATTTCAAACTCTGTTATGGTTTCCTTCATTGTCATTTCACTGCCCTGGTTTATTACAAGCATCTCATATTCAGAACCTACCTTATCTTTTGTTTCCTTTATGGTTTTTATGGATTTTACCTCTGGTATCCATTGGTGAAGATTATCCATATCGTTATAATCTGCCCATACATCATCCAAAGCGCCTTTTACTGTAACTTCAGTTTGATATTCTACAACTGGTCTTACGATTCCTGCCAGAAGGAAGACAACGATAAAAAAAACGACAATCGTCAATAGAATTTTAATAATTTTCTTCATTTGAATGATTGAGACTACAATTATATCAATATACTTTAGTTCTAAAATTAACAAAACTGGATTTTGTATTTTTAAAATCATGAAACTAAGCCTCCGTGATGCTGTCCAAAGGACATTAATTCCCTTGTTAGTTCTCCTGTTTCAAGGCATTCCTGTCACGGGACAGCTTTCTGATTCAGCACAGATCAGTGTGATAACCTGTCGTGCGGGGGATGATATTTATAATACATTCGGACATACAGCCATCAGGATATATGATCCACTCGATGGGAAAAATGAATTGTACAATTACGGGATCTTTAATTTCCGGGAGCCAAATTTTACTATGAAATTTCTCAGGGGCAAGCTTTTATACAGTCTTGGATTGCAACCATACAGAAGGTTCCTGGAAAATTATCATTACGAAAAAAGAACCGTATTCGAACAGGTACTGGATATTTCACAAAAAGACAGAAAGGAAATATACCAGGCTATCCGGACCAACTACAAACCAGAGAACCGAGCTTATCTGTATGATTTTTTCTTTGATAATTGTTCAACAAGACCCCGGGATATTTTATTGGATCATATCGATGGAGTTTCATTTGCAGAGCAAAAAGGAAATAAAACATTCCGTCATTTGCTTGATGAATATACCTATGCTAAGCCATGGACTGATTTTGGAATAGACCTGATTATAGGCTCTGTTGCAGACCGGACTGCAGACAGGAATGACCAGATGTTTTTACCTGAATATCTTTTCACCAATCTGGAGGAAGCTAAAGTGAATGGTCATTCCCTGGTGTCTGAAACAAAGATACTGGCCAACTTCGAATCCGAACTTGAACGCAGATCAAATATTCCTTGGTTTACACCTGTACTTGTGTTTGCCATACTCCTGTTGCTGGAACTCATATTATTCTTGAAATTCAGAAAGAAAACTATTCCAAAATGGCTGACCATAATTGATAAATTTTGGATTTTTATTCTTGGTATCGGGTCCATTATCATTGCATTTATGTGGTTTGGGACAGATCACATAGCCACAAAGCAAAATCTGAACCTTCTCTGGATGCATCCCTTGTTCCTGGTTATCCTTTTTAAGCCTAAAAGAAGGATAGTGTTGTTTTCAATAATCCTAATGATCCTGGCAATCCTGCTTTCCCCATTTATTCAGGAATTGCACCTGGCCAGTATTTTAATAATCCTGATTACGATATTAAAACTGGTGAGAAGAGGACTTTGAATCAATGCTGCATTGATTTAAGGAAGATTATAGCATTATAGGATTAAGGCATTATAATATCAACACCAACTGCCTTTTTGACACAATATTTTCCTGAACCTTCCATTTTGTCAGAGTTTTTATCCATTTACACTTTTGGTCTGCTTATTGACGATCAATATTATCTAAAGATAATCCTGGAATATGTTTAAAAATCTGATAATACCGAGGAAGTTGGATGATGCTAGTGATGCAGAAATTATCCCATTCTTTTCAGTGACCGACGATGATGAAAATGATGTGTCCCAGCAGGAAATACCTGAAAACCTGCCGATTCTTGCATTAAAAAATACCATCCTCTTTCCTGGGGTAGTGATTCCGATAACAGTAGGCAGAACACGCTCTGTGAAAGCTGTAAAAAAGGCATTTGAGACCAATAAGCTCATTGCCGTTTTTTCACAAAAGGATCTGAACAATGAAGATCCAAAAAAGGATGACCTGTACACAATTGGTACAGTTGCACGTATATTAAAACTGCTTAAAATGCCGGATGGCAGTACCACGGCTATACTCCAGGGCAGACATCGCAGTGAACTTATTGACCTGTACCAGGAAGATCCTCACCTGGAAGGTCATATCAGGCGCATTCCAATGAAAACGCATGAGGACGTCGAGTTTAAAGCAACTGTTTCAAGTATAAAGGACATTGCAAAAAATATCATCGAATTATCTCCACAGATTCCCGGAGAAGCTGTCATGATGTTGCATAATATTAAAAGCGATGGCTTCCTGTTGAATTTTATTGCTTCTAACCTGAACACAGGAATGGCAGAAAAGCAACAACTTCTTGAAATCTCAGATATGGCGGAAAAAGCAGAAGCCATACTCAAGCAGGTAGATTCCGAACTGCAAATGCTTGAACTGAAAGATCAGATAGAAACTAAAGTGAGAGGAGATATTGAACAGCAACAGAGGGATTATTTTCTCAATCAGCAACTCAAGACAATCCAGGAAGAACTTGGAAACAATCCCCAGGAAGAACAGATCCTTGAATTAAAGGAAAAGGGGGCTAAAATGAAATGGCCGGAATATGCAGCCAAACAATTTGAAAAAGAACTGAACAAAGCTCAACGAATCAATCCCCAGATGGCTGAATATTCAGTCACCCTGAACTATCTTGAATTGATGCTTGATCTTCCCTGGGAAAATTATACCAAGGATAATTTTGATCTGAAGTCTGTAAAGAAAGTACTGGATAAAGACCATTATGGACTTGAAGACGTCAAGGACAGAATACTGGAGCACCTGGCTGTTCTTAAACTAAAAGGTGATATGAAAGCGCCGATTATTTTATTGGTGGGACCTCCGGGTGTTGGTAAGACATCTTTAGGAAAGTCTATCGCTCGTGCATTGGACAGGAAGTTCGTCCGCATGTCCCTGGGTGGATTGCATGATGAGAGCGAAATCCGAGGACATCGAAAAACCTATATAGGTGCTATGCCAGGCCGTATTCTGCAATCAGTAAAAAAAGCCCAGTCATCCAACCCGGTTTTTATTCTTGACGAAATCGATAAAGTAGGTAAGGATTTTCGAGGTGATCCATCTTCTGCATTACTGGAAGTCCTGGACCCTGAACAAAATTCCACTTTCTACGACAATTACCTGGAACTGGACTACGACCTGTCCAAAGTGCTTTTCATCGCCACAGCAAACTCGTTGAATACCATTCAATCAGCATTACTTGACAGGATGGAAATTATAGAAATCAGTGGTTATTCACAGGAAGAAAAAATAGAAATTGCAAAACGCCATCTTGTACCCAAACAGGTCAAGGCACATGGCTTGAAAGCATCGGATGTCAGGCTCAACAAAAAGATTTTGGCAAAGATCATTAGTGAACATACCCGGGAATCAGGTGTCAGAAACCTTGACAGGGAAATTGCGGGAGTAATGAGAAGTATCGCAAGGAAGAAAGCGATGAATGAAGAATACCAGGTTTCTGTATCAGAACAGGATATCACAGATATTTTGGGACCTTACAAATTCCCCCCGGACAGATTTGCTAAAACTGAAACCCCTGGTGTAGCAATCGGACTGGCCTGGACAAGAGTAGGAGGAGATATTCTATTTATTGAGACGTCCCTCAGCAAAGGAAAAGGCAAGTTAACCCTGACAGGAAACCTTGGTGATGTCATGAAGGAATCTGCCACAACAGCTTTAAGTTACATTAAAGCCAATGCTTCCAAACTAGGTATACGTGAAGAACAACTTGCAGAAACGGACATCCATATTCATGTTCCCCAGGGAGCTATTCCGAAGGATGGACCAAGTGCAGGTATTACAATGATGACGGCCCTGGTTTCTGCTTTCTCTGGAAAGAAAATAAAGTCAAGGGTAGCCATGTCAGGAGAAATAACATTAAGGGGAAAAGTGCTGCCCGTCGGTGGTATAAAGGAAAAAGTGCTTGCAGCCAAGCGTTCAGGGATGAAGGAAATTATCCTTTGCAGGGAAAATGAAAAAGATGTCCTGAAAATAAACAAGGCATATATTAAGGATCTTAATTTCACCTTTGTCGATCGTATGGAAGAAGTACTTGAACACACCCTTGGACTTGCCAGTACATTTTAGGTTAAATACAAGTTAAATGAGACTTTTATTTGAGTACTTCGGTAATATTTTGTTGTTTTGAATACTGTGAGACTACATTATTACTTTTTTATACCAGCTTTCTTATTTAGCGTTTTTCTTAGTGGACAAGTAAAACAGGATAAGAATATTCTCATACAGTTTTCAGGGGTTGTTGTAACCGAGGATGAGTATGGAGAAATGGCACCCCTACCCTATACTACAATCGCTGTAGTTGGCAGTAGCAGGGGAACATATGCAGAAATAGACGGTTTCTTTTCAATAGTCGCTGCGACCGGAGATACCATGGAGTTCAGTAGAATCGGGTACAAGACAATTCAACATGTCATACCGGATACCCTGGAATCTAAATTTTATTCCTGGTACCAGGTCATGTCACGTGACAGTATATTATTACCTGAGGCCGTTATTTATGCATGGCCAAGCCGGGAACATTATAAGATCGAGTTTTTAGCTATGGATGTGTCGAACGAGTTGAAGAAAAGAGCCGAGGAGAACCTGGCCCAGGAAATCCTTGACAGAATGAAATCAGATGTGCCTCCCGACGGCAATGAAGCTTATGCTTTGACCAGGCAGGCATTGGTTACTGAATATACATATTCGGGACAGTATAAACCTCAAAACATCTTCAATCCTGTAGCATGGGCACAATTTGTGAAAGCATGGAAAAGGGGCGACTTCAAGAAGAAGAAAAAGAAGATCGAATAGATCTCCATATAAATCATTAAAATAACTTCTATTATGCTCCATTGTCCTGAATGTGGAGAAACCGTTCGTGGTCGAACAGACAAGAAATTCTGTTCTGCTTATTGTCGGACCAGCTTCCACAATAAAAAAAATTCGGATTCGATTAACTATATGAGAAATGTAAACAACTTGCTCCGTAAAAACAGAAGGATCCTGTTAAAGCATAACCCTGGTGGAAAAACCAAAATTCGAAAATCACAACTCCTGAAGAATGGATTTAATTTTAACTATTTCACAAACCAGTATGTAACCATGAAAGGTAAAACCTACAGGTTTTGTTATGAACAAGGATACCTTGATTTAGAAAACGGTTACCTCGCATTGGTTCAACGTAATGATTACGTAGAATAACAACATAAGTACGAATTTGTTCGTTTGTCTAAAAGCATTAATATTTAAATCACAAATTGAAAATAAAAATGAAACATATCTATAAAATACTCCTTCTTGGCCTGGTTTCAAGCAGTATATTTCTGGCTTGTTCAGGTGAAAATTCAAATAATCAAAATTCAGCAATGAACAAAGTACATCCTGCCAAGAAAGCTAAATCCGGTCAAAAAGCGGAGAATTCACATATGAATACCGGCGGACTTGAATGGTTAACATTTGAGCAGGCAGCAAAAATGAAAAATAAAGGGTCTAAAAAGTATCTGGTGGATGTATATACAGATTGGTGTGGATGGTGCAAAGTTATGGATAAGCAAACTTTTACGAACCCTGAAGTACAAGCCTTTTTGAATGAGAATTTTCATGTCATTAAATTCAATGCAGAACAGAAAGAAGCAATAGATTTCAGAGGAAAAAAATATGAATGGCTTCCGGCAGGAAGAAGAGGTGTAAACAAGCTTGCCATGGAATTACTAGGAAGCAGATTATCTTATCCAACGCTTGTTTACCTGGATGAAAACATGAATAAAATCAGGAGTTCTCCGGGTTTTAAAAAACCAGATCAGTTATTATCTGAACTTCGTGTGATCACTGGTTCATAAATAATGTTTTATATTTATTGTTTAAAGTAAACTCAATAATTCATGAAAAATTTAATGGTCCTGATGTTTATGTTCTTATTCAGTATGATAAGCTATGCACAGGAGGCAACAAGCGTCTTTCTATCGAAGATGGAAGTAGAGTGGCTGGATAAAGAAATTGTAGAATTACAAAACATCTACGAACTTATCAATAATGCGGTAAAAGAGGATGATGCAATATTAATATCACGTAATAAAACCGACATCATTAAATCTGTAACCAATCTTAGCAGTAATTCAAGGATATTTTGCAACAAGATGGACCTGGACCTGAACCGTGATGATGTTTCCAAGAACAGGTTAAGCGATACACCTTCAAACTATTATGTTGAAAAAAGAAGAAAAGATCCAAGGAGCCAGGAATTGAAGTTGAACATGAACCATTATAATAAGTTCAAATCCAACTGCGACTTGATGGCTGCCATTAAAAATGACCTGAAAGCAAGTTCTTTTGCATTACAACCGAATCATGAAAAAACCACAGGTAATCTTGAATTGATTTCCAGTTTTATCGTTTTGGCTAAGAATAACAATAAAATCATTCAGAATAATCTAACCTCTGAATAAGCATATGGCATTTGAGACAGAAGGTATCCTTCACAAGGTATTCGATACAGAAAGCAAGACAGCATCATTCCAGGCAAGGGAATTTGTAATTAAACATGAAGGCAATTATCCCCAATTCATAAAATTCCAGTTGACTCAGGATCGTTGCGACCTCATCAGCAACTTCAAAGAAGGTGATATGATCAAGGTTCATTTTGATCTCAGGGGAAGAGAATGGAATGAAAAGTATTTCACGAACCTAAATGCATGGCGGATTGAGGCTTCTCAAGCTCAACAAGTTCCTGATATCGCTTCAGAAATAAACGCTCCTGTTACCCAGGAATCAGGATTTGACACCCTGATTGAACCGGTAAAACCTGAAGGAGGACAAAATATATCAGCAGAAGACTTTGATGATCTTCCTTTCTGATATCTCAAAACGGCTCATATTAGGCTTTGTCCTGTATATTTCATTTCTCAATATTCTTGTTGCACAGACTTATCTTACAGGCGTCAGTACCAAGTGGGATGATGCATTTTTTGAATGGCAGGTTTATGCCTTTGAGAATGAAGAAGAAACAGAAGGTGAACTTCGATTAAAATGGCCATTTAAAAATGATTGGACAGAATGGGTTTTAGATATCGAAGATCAATATTTCACAATCAGGCTCAGGTACAGGAATGTCCTGGATCATTGGGAAATTAGAGGAGGTGATGTCCTCGTTGAAATGAAGCCAATCTGGTTAAACGATTATACTCAATGGCGTATATCATATAATAGCGAAAGAATTAAGTGGAAAACTCAATATCCTAATGATCTTAATTATTGGTTTTATGAGGATGATGCAAATGGATTTGCGGAGTTTTATACCATTTATCGAAATGATCCCAGGGACTGGGAGTTTAATGATCAAACCGAGAACATTCCTTTCGAAGTAAAACTGGCAATGGCCTTTATCAGTATCTATTATTCTACACCCAAATCATGAAACAGATGCAGAATCGGCTTCAATGGCATCAAGTTCAGCCAGGATCTGTTCCCCATGGCTTTTTGTAACCACTTTCTTAATAATACTTGATACTACTCCATTTTCATCAACAATCACTGTGGTTCTGTAGACGCCTGTTATCTCTCTTCCCATAAACTTTTTTGGACCCCAGAGGCCAAAATCCATAATCATTTTCTTTTCAGTATCTGCCAGCAATGAATATTGAAATTCATATTTATCAATAAATTTTTGATGTTTCTTTGACTTATCCGGACTGACTCCAAATATTTTATACCCTCTTTTCTTGATATCCCTGAAATTATCCCTGATGCTGCAAGCCTCTTTAGTACATCCTGGGGAATCATCCTTCGGATAAAAGAAAAGAACATATTTGCTACCTAGCAATGAGTTGTTTGATACAAACTCTTCTTTTTCATTAGGCAACTCAAACTCAGGCAATTTTTCACCAACTTTAATATTCATGATTTTTTCTTGATTTACCTTATACAACCAGAAGGTGGGCATATTGTTTGGAACTGTTCAAATTAATTCTTCACTTGATCATTCTGATGTATTCATCTGAATTGCCACAATGATCCGTCACAACAAGTCTGAATTCAAAAGGTTTCTGCGGCAGTTTCTCAAAATCATTAAATATGAGCATATCGTTTTTTTTGTCATATTTCATTAACAACCATTGGCCGCCGGCTTCAGCCTTAAACTCCAGGTCGTCCACCTTTCCATCAGGAATCAGATTGTCTTTAATCCTGAATCTCCAGGCTGATGATTGTGAAAGCGACATACTCAATGGTTCTATGTCAGGAGGGACGATATCTTTAAATAAACTGAATTTACCCAATTGATCTATATAGCTTACAAATTTTCCATTCTCCTTTTCAAGGCCGAAATGTATCAACCTGCCCTTGTCATCTTTTGATACCATCGTCCACATCTTCGCGTCAAGTTCCTGGTAGTTCCCTATGCTGATTTTGTAATAGGTACTAACGGGAACAGATGAAGATCCCAGTTCCAGGGTCATGCATTCCTGGTTTTCTATAACATCCTTTATTGAGCGCGCATATATCTGTTGCGGACTAAAAAATGTATTCTTGCTGAAGCTTACATTAAAGATCCCTGCCTTAAGTTCAGTCAAAGTATCACACAGGGCCGGATTCTGATCGGGGACAAGTTCATCCTCAGCTTTTCTGAGTGTGAAATGGACGTCAGAATTATTCCCGAACAAATCAAAAACCTCGATTCTTATATCCTGCCTTCGATCCTTTTTCACTTCAATGATCCCTGAACCAAAATCTCGATAATGTGAAAAAGGGTTACATGATTGCCGATACAATAAATAGATCTTCTGCCCGTAAATTTTTCTTTTGGAGTAATCAATAAAAGCGTTCAGGAAGCGATTCTCATCAAATGAAAATCGCTCAGCCTGCCATGAAAAAATCAACGAATCATTTTCAAATACTTTATAACCATGAATCCCATTTTTGTTGGAAGATCCATCCATGAGATCGAACATTTGAAGTCCAAATGCAATATATCGGGATTGCGCAATTACCTCATCCTTGTATAATTGAAATCCAGGCTTATTCTGGTTGAAATACCTGATATCATCGGAAATCATTTCCAATTCGTCACCCAAATGATAGACATGAAGGCTTTGAATAACGGGTGCCCTGGAATCGGTTGGACCTAATCCCAGTAATTCAGGATTTATTGGTTCTTCAGTCCTGGTATCTCTCAATTCAAAATGCAGGTGTGGTCCGAATGATCTTCCTGAATTTCCCATCGTCCCAATCACATCACCTTGCCCGACCATAAACTTGCCAGGTGGCAAATAAATATCAATCTCAAACCTTTGATACTTATACTGCAAATACTTCACATACTGTGCTATTTCTTCAGAATAACTATCCAGATGCGCATACAAAGAAGTATGCCCTGTTACAGGATGATCAATATATAAGGCATTTCCATAAGATCCACTCTGTATCTTGATTCTGGAAACATAGCCATCATGTACAGATCTGATAAGATCCCCTGATCTTCCTGCTGAAGATTTAATATCAATGCCGGAATGAAAATGATTGTTCCTTATCTCCATAAAATTCCCGGTAAGTCTTATCTGGTGATCTACAGGAGATTGGTATGTTATAGAGTCACTTGCATGCAATACATGTACAAATAATAAAAGAAAGAAAACCTGTTTTAAAGTCCTATCCATAAACATTCTTCACAAATTCTTTGAGTTTAAACAGGCATTCTGACATGCTCGACTTTCCTTCCTTTAAAGATCTTGATAAATCCGATATATAGCTGGATATTTTGCTATCCTTCAAAATGGCTTTCAGAAGAATATCAGCAGAATATTTTTCAAATTGAATCATTGAATTCGAGATACGAACCTTGAACAGATTTCCCTCATTAATCAGCTGACTAAAATATTTATCGATCAATGAGAATATTTCTTTTGATCGACCTGTATGATCTACTGAAGAATACATTAATGCTTTTGTTTTCCACCCCCACTTGTTTGGGAGCATTAACTTCAAGGCTGTATTGTATGCATCATAGGAAAGTCGGGCTTTATTCAGCAGTTCACCATCGGATTTATTCACGATCACGATATCTGCCATTTCCATGATACCTCGTTTAATACCCTGCAAATCGTCCCCTCCGCCTGGCTGGAGTAATAAAATAAAACAATCAACAAGGAATCGCACTTCGTATTCAGATTGGCCTACACCGACGGTCTCAATAAATATATAATCGAATCCTGCGCGCTGACAAATAGATACGGCCAGTGATGTGGATGGTGCAACACCACCAAGAGAACTGGAAGACGAAGTTGGTCTGATAAAACAGCCTGGTTTATGCGCAATATCTTCCATTCTGGTTTTATCACCCAGTATACTGCCTTTACTTATTCTGCTCGATGGATCAACGGGAAGGATAGCAATATTGTGAGATCGATGCAGCAGGTCTGCCCCAATGGAATTCAGGAAAGTACTTTTACCTACTCCGGGGGATCCTGACACTGCGATTATCCTGCAATCTTCTTTTATTGAAGTTTCAGAAATCACATTCTGAACGAAAGCCTGATCGACGTCTAGATGACTTTCTGCCTTTGAAATAAGGAATGACAGGACATCAGTATGCCTGTGTTTTACACCCTGAATACATTCTTCAAGAGTATAATTCCGTCCGGGACCTTTACGGAAACCCGGGTTAATATTCTTAATTTCTTTTGCCAATACAAATATTACATTTCGGATACCGAGACCATGCGGTCTTCAACTTCATGTACCAAAGATACATATTGAGGGTTTCGTTTCACCAGTCGGTCACGTTGAAGTGGTAAATCTATATGAATATGTTCAACAAATCTTGATGGTTGCGATTTCATAATATAGATATCATCGGCCAGGTATACAGCTTCCGAGATATCATGTGTCACAAAAACAATTGTTGATTGAAATTTATGCCAGATATTTGTCAGAAGATCCTGCATATTAAGCCTGGTCTTTATATCAAGTGCACCAAAAGGTTCATCCATCAGCAATACTTTGGGACTGGCCAGCAATGATCTTGCAATGGCCACCCGTTGCAGCTGACCACCGGACAGGCTGGGATACTGAGCATATTTCTTCTCATGTCCTTCAAGTCCAACAAGACGGATCAGTTCCATTGCCCTGTCTTCCCTTTCGTCCTTTTTCATTCCCTGAAACTTCAATGCCAGTGATACATTTTCGAGAACAGTCATCCAGGGCAATGAAGAATATTGCTGAAAAACCATACTTACTCTTTGACTTGAATCGACTTCTCTTCCATTGAGTTTGACAGTACCCTGAGTGGGTTCCTGTAAACCGGCAATATATCTTAGAATCGTGGATTTACCGCAACCAGACATTCCCAGGATAACCACAAATTGGCCCTGATCAGGTTTATCTTCTATAATAAAGTTCAGATCCTTTATGATCCAGTTCTGGCCACCATCATAGCTTTGGCCTATGCCTTGCAATTCAATGATATTCTTTTGATCCGGGTTATCAGGAAACAGGTTCACTTGGTTTAGTTTTAGTTTGTAAAAAGAGTGATTTACTCTTCATAAATGCCCTTCTTCCTTTATAGAATATAATAGACAACAGAATGGTATGTACAACCCAGCAGGTATTTCCGAAAAAATAGTCCAATACCTGGATGCCAAGGAAACCAGTCATTTCATTGACTGCCAGAACCAGGTAAATACCCAATAAGATCCAGACAAACGTATTAAATCCATAATCAAAAATTGTATCCCATAAAGATGTCTCGGATTGTTTTCGATACTGATTATTCTGCTGGTATTTATGTGGAAATAATTCTTTATCTAATCTCACAAAAATCCGATCCTGGATAATTCCAATTAAAATGATAAGTAATAAAACTGCAAAAGTTTTATCTACGCGTCCCTGTCGTTGACCTACCCTGAAAATCATGGCACCCAGGCCGCCCTGGCTGCCAATACCTTCTGCAACAACAATATAAGTCCATGAAATCGCAGTTAAAACCCTGATGTCGTCAATAAGCCGTGACATCACAGAAGGGATATAGACCGACCTTATCGTCTGCCAGTCTGTAGCTCCGATTGTATATACCGTTTTTATATAAACATCTTTAACCTCATTGATTCTCTGTACAACCACAGGCAGAAGAAAAATCAGAATTCCAAATGCCAGGAAATTTACTTTCATTGATGTATCAATACCAAACCAAACAATGAATAGTCCTGTTGTTGCAGCCAGGGGAACAAATCTGACCGCATCGATGGTTCTTTGGTACATACCTTTAAACAAGGGGTATAAGCCGATAAGAAATCCCAAAGGCAAAGTCAGGATCAGAGCTTTTACATAGCCAGCCAGATTCAGTCCAATGGATTTGAACATATTCTGAATGAGATTATTTTCCAGGTATAATTCCTGGTATGCTGACAATACTTTCAAAGGATTTGGAAGAATGCTGGGCATCATGATCGGATTTTCTCCCATCGTGAGAATAAACCATATCATCAGGATGGAAGCTACACCAAGAACCTCAAGCAGCAACCGCCACTTTCCCGGAACATTTCCTCGTAATTTAAACAGCCAGCTCATTTAAGATTAAGCTGGAATTAGCTGGAATTCTGTCCTTCTGTTTTTAGCCTTACAGGATTCTGTTGCATTGGTTTCACAACCTGTTACAGGTTTATCAGGTCCATTGCCTACAATGACAAATCTGTTTGGATTCATTCCATAGGATGCTTGAAGATACCCTGCCACAGATTGAGCTCTTTTCCTGGATAATTCCATATTCATTTGCCGTCCTCCAACATTATCTGTATTTCCTTCTACCCTTACTTTCACATTACCAAATGATTTTGCGATTTCAGCGAATTGAAGATCAATGATAGTCTTGGCATTCTCAGATAAAGTAAACTGTCCTGTCGCAAAATTTATACTGACTGGTTTGGTCGCAAATGCAGGGATCGTTTTATCGGCGGAGGAAGCAGGTCTAAAATCCTTATCTTTTTCAGCTGAATATTGTGTGCCCTGGAGTTTGCTGTCAGCAGACCTGATCGGACCGGTACTGATAACACTTCTCCAACTGGGACCAAGTTTTTCATTATCTCCCATCTGAACAAATCTTTGATTCATCTTGTCATAGAGATCACCTCCTTTCATTCCACGGAAGCTGTTATTCAAACCAAAGAAATTGATATTATCACCATGACTTGTATAATAGACATTATCCATCATGCCTTTGGCATCTTCAACAGAAACTTCGCAGAACTCGGCAAGATATTTCGCTGCTTTCTCTGCATTACCCGGGTTTTTTAATTCTGCTACAGCACGCATCCATCCTTCATAAAACCCATCAAATAATTCTTTTTTGGAATCAATGACACTTTGTTTGGCAAACATGATGTCACCGATAATATGTGACTGCTCCCTTGTCGTCAGTAGAATTTTGGATCCGGGTACATCCCTTGTAGCTATAATATCATCCGGACTCCAGACTACTGCTGCATCGACGTCTGGTGATCTGAACAATTCAGCGGCCTTAAGGTTATCAGAGGTTTTCACCAATTGTACATCATCGATTGAGAGTCCTGCAGATTCAAGGGCAGTTACAAGCATTGTTTGTGCAGGTGCCGGAACAGCAAGAGCGATTTTTTTACCTTTCAGATCATTAACTGTTTTGATCCCTCTTTTGACGATTATGGCATCACCACCTCTTGACCAATCAACCTGCATAAACGCTTTTGGTTCCATGGATGCCAGGTCGTCTGGTGCAGTATAAAAAGAAAATGCATCAGCAGTTTGTACCAAAACATCGTATTCATCGGCAATCCATGCATTCAAAGCATTCATAAGATCATTTTCCATTTTGAAATCGACCTTCATGTTATAGTCTTTGTAAAATCGACTTCTTGTATTTGCTTCGGCACCTTCATTGAAATAAAGTCCGGGTGCATACCCACCCCACATTACAAGCTGGACCTTAAGTGTATTTTCATCCCCTTCACTATCGGATCTATTGAATAATCCACCACTTTTTTTCTCGGATGAACTCTTTGCGTCAGAAGTTCCTGAATTATTATTGGCTTGTTCCTGTTCAGCTTTGTTTTTAAGGTTTTCTCCTACCTGGGTATTGTTCAATAACCATTGACCTCCAAAAAACAGGAGCGCCAGAATGAGGATTGTTATTATAAGTTTTGAAAATATTGTTAATCGTCGTGCCATTATTACTTGTGTTATTGATTTCTAAAATTTAACTAATCAAAAAAAGTATCATATTGATTTGATCTTCCTATTTTTTCAGGTTGCTTTATTGGTTGACTAAGGTCCAGAACCTGGCCGTCATCTTCAGCCTGGCTGATAATGTCCTGCTTTTCGGTTCCTAAAAGTAAAGAGGTAGATTCCTTTTCCCATTTTTCAAGCATCTGCATACCTTTCTCTTCAAAAATACCATTCTGGAGATCGATGGAATCCATAAAGCTTTCAGACATCTCCATGAATCTTTCCATTTCGCCGACCTTTCCGCTTACATCATCAGCAATGGCTTCAAGAGCAGAATCAAACATTTCTTTTTTGTCACTGTCTCCTTTAATAATAGCCATCGCGGATTTCATTGCAGAATGCCCAGCCAGCATGGCTTTCCTTTCCTGTTCTTTAACTTTGACCTGGTCTTCGATGTCTTCAGCAAGTATTGAAGAGTTCTCATACATCTTTGAAAGTACACGATAAAGCACTTCCATTCTTTTATAGAGATCCTCCAATTTGAGATTTGAATCTCTTAAACGCCCTGCTTTCCTGCTTTTGAGGATCATTACTGCTTCCTGTTGCGTCTCTTTGGCCTTGCTGGCAAGTTTCAGGTTGGTACGGATTTCCTTTTGATTATTAATAATCATTTCCTTCAGCTTATGCATCTGTCCTCTCAACTTGCTGATCTGCTTACGCATTTTTTTGAGATTGCCTTTAAGTTCATCAACATAACTCTTAAGAATACCTATCGGATCTATTTGAACAAACAAACCTGTAATCCAGCGCATTGTGCTCTTATACATATACCAAATCAGATTCCTGGCCTTTGAATCAAGACCGAAAAAAATGATCATACCCAAAACACCCAATGTAACGGCCAAACCTGCAGTTGTGGTAATAAACCCAAGAAAGGATCCAATGATCCCGGGAATAATAACAGCAGCTGCAACAGCGATTCCAAGCAAAAAGATGGCACCGGTTATGCCTTCGGGTCTGCGCCAAAAAGACTTTTTCTTATATTCTGACATGCAATAAAATAAGGTGATTTACTTATGTAAAGATACAATATGGAATCTGATACACATATTACAAACCACAGATATTTAATAACAATTCCAAATGGGTGGGATAATCGTCGAATAACGATAAAAACAAGATGAAAGCTGGTATTTAGCAAAAAAAAAGCTCTTGCAGTACATTTACCACAAGAACTCACTTTTAACACTCTTAAATAAATTCATTTTTAGCAAATACTGAATACACTCTCAAAACTCCAATATTCACTTAGAACATTTTAATAACCTTTAATTAAACAGAATAAGAATTAAACCTTAAATAATTCAAATTCATTCTCTTTTCTCAATAAGGATGTTCTGTTTCTTTTTTACTATAAAATACTTAGAGGCTAAGTATTTAGATGTATAGCTTTTATTTAATTCTCAGGTTTCTCAATAATTACAATACAAATATCGTACAGATTCATAGAAATTAATATAACAAAATACACGAAGCCAAGACACGCAATTCCATGTTATAACAAATTTATATAATTTATATTATATTGTTTATCAATGTTTTATAGTTTAAAATGACATCTAGATTGCATAAAAAAAACTGGAAAAAAATAATCCCGGTGGTTTATTAACCATCGGGATTCGCCTTTAACATTCTTAAATATTCTGTAGTTGTTTTTAAGGATGATAGATACCCATAAATGGGTGAGTTCCGTTTTAAACCCGAACTCTACAAGGTTTCCGGTTTAAAGTTCTCGAACTATACCTACCTAGAGTTCACCGATATCCTCGATGATTCCAAGAAGTCGAAGAACTACTTCTACTACTTGCATGATAAAATAGATTTAACAAGTGAAAAAAAATTATACAGTAAATCTATTGCTAAAATCATGCCATACCTATAACATTAACGCAGATGCTGGGACATGCATTTTAAGGGAAGATGGGAATCTATTAGGTAAGATTCCAGATTTCGTTTAATATGTATGGACTTGCACATTAAGAAATGCACATTTATCCATTATCCTCATTTTCCGTAAAGATAATAAGCAACTAGGTGCTAATGCCATCACATTTAACACAAAATTGGGACATGCATTTACTTATATAGCTATATTTGGATTTGATAGGGAATATTTATTAAAGGGAAACCATGCTTTATGGAAGAATTGAAAGCTATTGTCAATTTGTTGTCCAGGCAAAAGTTAAAGCAAATTGAAATCATTACAGAAGATGTCCAACTTTCTGAAAAAAGTAAGGACCTGTTCGAAGGCATTAAGTCAGGGACATATAATTCAGATGAAGAAGCTGCGCTTGCTTTATATGACTCAAACAAGAATAATGAAAGTTACAGGAAACTCAAGTACCGTCTTCGCGAAAGGTTGATCAATACTCTTTTTTTTATCGATATCCAGAATTATTCCAAGCATGCTTATGAAAAGGCATTAAACAGGAATTATAAACACTGGGCATCAGCAAAAATTTTGATGGAAAAAGGATTACGCGGTCCTGCAATGTCCTTGCTGGAAAATTCTCTCAAATCAGTTATTAAATTTGATATTACTGATCTTACTGTCCTGATTTTGAAAGCCCTTAAAATGCATTATGGCTTATACCAGTTCAATGCCTATAAATACAATAAATACAAGGAACAGTATAAGCAGTATAAAGATATTTTTGATTATGAAGAACAAGCGGAAGAATACTATACCCTTCTTGGACATATTGTAAGTAGCACCAAGGCTTATTCCTATAATGCCGAAATGAAACAAATGGATCTGGAACTCAGCTCCTTTATTGAAAAGATTAAATCCATTGATGCTTACTATCTACAATATTATGCCTTGAATGCATTCTATTTCATGAATCTCATTAAAAAAGACAATCAGAAAGTACTCGAAATATGTAATTATGCGATTGATTATTTTGAGAACAAACAAGGATTCAGCCGAATGGCCATCTTTTCCTTTTATCAAAAGAAAGGGATATCTCTCCTGGGATTACAACAATACCCTGAAGCCATTGAAAATTTTGAAAAATGCCTGAGTTTCAATCCACCTGAAGGCGGTCTTTCGTGGCAATATATTTATTCCTATATGTTCACAGCCAATATTCTTTTAAAAGATTACCAGGCTGCATACAGGATTACGTCTTTTATAATGAACCATAAAAAATTCAATAGTCTCAATGAAACATTCAGACAACCATGGCATTTGAAGGAGGCATTTATTCACTTCCTGATCAAAGTCGGGGAAATCAAGCCTGACGCAGAAGAAGGTGTAAAACCATTGAGAACTTTTCGAATTGGAAGATTCCTGAATGATGTAGATAAATTTGCCCGGGACAAAAGAGGACTGAATATCACAATTAACATCATCCAGATGCTGTTCCTGATCATAGATGAAAAATATGACGATGTATTGGATAAACTGGCAGCATTAAAGCAATACAATTTCAGATATTTAAAAAGGCCTGAATACGCCAGGTCAAGTAACTTCATCAAAATGTTACTCAAGATCCCTGAAGCAAATTACGAACCTGATCTAATTAGATCAAAAGCTGCAAAATTCTATGATAACCTGGTGAGTCACACATCGGACTTTTCAGAACAATCTATGAGTATAGAGATAATCCCTTACGAACAATTATGGAAAGAAATCCTGAGTATTTTTGAAAAGTGATCAATGGTCTTTATAACTCTCCTTTTCAAAATCATTATTATCAAGAACGAATGACTTTTCGTGTACTTTCCTGACTTCCCAAAGACTATATTTCTTGTCGTCTTCCTTTAATCGGCTTTCTGAATACATAATCATCCCTTTCATCTTGTTGACCGAATCACTGTAATTCCCTGGAGTAAATTGATTTAAAAAACCACCGTAGCTATCCTTCCAGTCAACCGGGAATTCAGGTGCCAAATAAACATTCAGATTTTCATCTTCATTTTCACCTTTATAATTTTCACAATAATAACCTGCAATATCTTTGGTCTTCCCTGTTTTATTCAATTCAAGAGAAGCCACATTATCATTCAATCCCTTATTGTTTGAAGCCTGGTACATTCTGATCATATTGGGAATGGCATATACTGACTTTTTTCCTTCTTCCGTTCTGTACATTGCCATCAAATCATTTTCGATATCCATCACAACAAGACTAGTAGCATCATCCTCTTTTTGTTCCATACCAAACAACGTTCCATCCTTCTTGTAATACATCCTGCAATCACGCGTCTCTTTACCATAATCGGTCAATTGAATATCAAGGTAAAGATCAAACACATAAGATTCAGGTAATTTTTCTGATGCATCAAAAGAATCCATCATCTCACCGTAGTTCCTGTTGACCTTTTCCCAGTCAATTTCACCATTCTCAAGGGTATCAGAATTATAATAATTCTTTACCATCCTGTCAAATGATTCATCAATAGGTTTGTAGGCAGCTCTTACAATTGCATTTGAAACCTCTTCAACGACCTTATCCTCGACCTGCTTCATTAATTTCTTCTGCGCTTCCTTTTGAATACGCTTGAATATCTGGGCATCTGAGGATAAGGGAAGGATCAAGAAAATGCAACTGACTTGTAGTATGAATTTGATAGTTTTCATAATGTCGGGGTTAAAAAATTACTTAGAGGTATTTTTTCATTTTTTCTAGGTCATCTTTAATTTGTTGTGCAACAATATGGTAGGCATAATAAAAGCTATCCTTTGTTGCCTCAACTTTCGCTTTATTCTTATCCACGGAAGCTTTTCTTTCTTTTAGCGCTTTGCTTTCTGCTTCTATCTCTTTCTCCAGTTGAATGATTTGCTTTTTTTTATTTTGAATTGATAGTTCAAGGCTGTTTAGCTGTTTGTTATTATCATCAATATGTCTGCTCATCTGGTTTCGAAATGCGTCCAGGAACTTGGATTCTTCTTTCTCCAGGATACTGATATAATGTTCAGCACTTGCTTTCAGGTTGGTGGGTGTGGCACCCATCGTTTTAGCCATAGCCAGTGCTGACTGGAATTTCGTTCCTTCATCCATCTCCATCTTTGACAGATTTTGCAATGACTGTTTATATTCGAGGTAGTCAAATCCTTCGAGGTTCGATTCCTCGATAGCAGACAATAATCGATTAATGAATTTTTCATCTACCTTCCCTTTAGGTGGGTTATCTTTGCTAAAGTCAGGTTTATTAATCTTTATCTCCGGTTTTGCAGGTTTGGATTGTTTTTTCTCAACCTGAGAGGCAGCTTGCTTTTTAGCCTCGTTCTCATCTTCAATTATAAAGAGGGATTTAAGTTTTTTAAACATGTATTGACAATAATTATGATCTGTAAATATATATTTAACTATTATTATAACCGATTTTAATCGATAATTCAAGTATGTACGTATTTGATTACAGGAAACGGGTGAGATATGCTGAAACTGATAAAATGGGCTATCTCTATTATGGCCATTATGCAAAATACTACGAAATAGGCAGGGTCGAATGCCTCAGGCATCTCGGTCTGTCATATAAACTTATGGAAGACCAATATAAGATTATGTTACCTGTCGTACACCTTGAATCCAAGTACCTTTTGCCAGCTTATTATGATGAAGAAATTCTGATCAAAACCATACTAAAGGAAATGCCTGGAAAAATGATCACTTTCCATCATGAACTGATCAATCCGAAAAGCTTGATTATTAATAAAGCTATAGTTAAATTATTCTTCGTAGATATGGAATCAGGGAAAAGGACATCAGTTCCTGGTTTTTTGAAAGACAAACTTCTTCCTTATTTTAAAACGGGATCTTAGGAAATGGGAATGGCAGAATGGAAAATAATTAGGAATCTGGTATATATTACGAAAAAATATTCACTGCCAGGATTCTCGGGTGTTCCTGTTTACGACGTTATAGTGTTTGTAGTTAATGAAGCAAAACGTGATGATATTGTCACACGTTCCAATGCAGTTGCATTTACTTTTTTTCTTTCATTATTTCCTGCAATCATCTTCCTTTTTACCTTATTACCAATGCTTCCTTTTACCGCAGATTATCTGAGCCTGTTCAGGGAAACAACTGCAGAGTTTTTTCCACAGGATGCACACAACTACCTGTTCAGAGTAATTGAAGGTGTTGTGTCTATCAAAAGAGGCAGTCTTCAGACCCTGGGTTTAATATTCGCAATATTTTTTTCGAGTTCAGGAATGACTACATTGATGTATGGCTTCAATAAAACCCATGAAAGAGTTTTCAAAAAAAGATCCTATGCCAAATACAGACTAGTAGCCATCCTCCTGACCATGCTCCTTGGTGCATTGTTTATGGTTTCCATGTTGCTCATCATATTTGGGCAACCTATACTTGAAGTCTCTCTTGACAAATTAAATGTCAGAAATACAGGCTTTGTGTTTACTTTCCTGAAATGGTCAATTGCAATATCTCTGATTTATTTAGGTATTACCCTAATTTACAGGTATGGATCTGCTATGAAAGAAAGGATAAAATGGTTTAACACAGGGGCCATTCTGGCTACGATATTATCTATTATCTCATCTCTGTTATTTTCCTACTTCATCAATAATTTTGGCCAGTATAATGAAATATACGGATCCATTGGAGCCCTTATCGTTTTATTGATCTGGCTTGAGATCAACGCCTTTGTTATTCTTGTAGGCTTTGAATTTAATGCAAGTATTGCCGTGAATAAAGCAATTCTTTAGGCATCACGGATTCTTAGCTCGAATGGTCAATAAAACTTTCAATTCAGGGAAATAAAACAACCTACTGGTTGCTTTGACGGCAGAGGTTCATAATTTCCATCTTGTATCCTTTCAAGGACATCCTTTAATTCGTGATTGGTTATGACACGTCGTTTTCTACCGACACGATAATAGCTGTTATCAATTCTTCCCTTGTAAATGATCTTTTTCTCTGACTCATTATAGACAACGACTTCAGGGGTCATCCGTACTTCAAATTTCCTGGTAAGTGTTTGAAAATATTCATACTTAAGCGGGAAAGGAATATCGTATTCATCCTTGAATTTCGTAATCGTCTCTATGGAAGAATGTCTGTTTGGGAATAAACCTGTAAAGGAAATATTATGGTCATTGTAACCTTCATATAAATTTCTGAGCAGTGGTGTATAGTACTGGCAAATTCTGCATTCTTCAGCCATGAATATATACACTGTGACAGAATCAATATCTTGTTCTGATCTTAAATGATCAGTTGCTACAAATAAGCTGATGAACAGGATTAGGATTTTCGGCACGAAAAATAATTAATAAGATAAAATACAAAAACTTATATGGAACCTGGCTAAGATATCAAATACATTCATCCTAACCACGGTAAGGTATTGTATAAGATACTTAAGCGACTTCCGCTACTGTAAAAATGCTTCCTGTGACAAGTACAAGATCCTTCTTTTTCGCTTTTTTCCTGGCTGCACCCAAGGCTGATGAAATACTTTTATAGCATTTTCCAAATAGCCCTTCCATAGCTGCCTTTTCCTGGAGTTCTTCCTTTTTCATAGCTCTTGGAATTTTCGCTTCACTGAAATAATATCTGGCACTGCCTGGTAAGAGTTTTAATACCGGTTGAATATCCTTATCAAAAACCATTGCCAGTACAATGTGGAGTGTTTCGAAGTCTTCATTTGAAATTGCATTGAATAGAGCTTGTATACCTTCCCGGTTATGCGCACTGTCGATGATTGTCCTGGGTTTCGATTTTATTATTTTATATCTCCCGGTGAATGCCCATTTAGTCAATCCGTCTGTCCATGCTGTCCTGATTTGTTTCTTTGAAGGGACGCAATCCAATTCTTCCAAACATGCCAGGGTTGTTTTCATATTTTCAAGCTGATAATCCGGAAACATAGCTGATACTTTAGCTGGAATCCTGGTATTGTATTCATCCGCATATTTCAATGGAGATTGCATTTTTCTAGCGACGCTTTTGAAGACTGAACTCGTTTCCTTTTGTCGGCGGCCGATTATAACCGGGATTTTCTTCTTAATGATCCCTGCTTTTTCTCTTGCTATTTTTTCCAGGGTATTACCAAGAAAATTTGTGTGGTCCATCCCGATATTGGTAATAACAGATAATTCCGGGGTAATAATATTCGTCGAATCAAGCCTTCCTCCCAAACCTGTTTCTATTATGGCGATATCAACTTTTTCTCTACTGAAATAATCAAAAGCCATTGCAACTGTTATTTCAAAAAAAGAAGGTTTGAACTCAGACTGGAAAACACCTTTTTCGATCAGTTCATTTACAAAATAGCGTACAGCGCTTTTAGATATTTTCCTGGCATCAACACGAATACGTTCCCTGTAGGATTTATAATGCGGTGAAGTATAAAGACCTACTTTCAATCCCATTTCATGCAGAAGTGTAGCCAGAAAAAAAGAAGTTGATCCTTTACCATTTGTTCCTGCAATATGGATAGATTTGAATGTAGAATGAGGGTGGCCTGCAATTGAGGACAGATATTTTATATTGGTGAGATCTTTTTTCATCGCCTTTGGGCCTATTCTTTGGAACATAGGTAATTGTCTGAACAAAAAGGCTTCTACATCTGTATATTTTTTGATCTTCTTCATCTGCACAATGACACAAATAAATGTCAAAAAAATATGATTACATAATTGCTGGCGCAGGATTGGCCGGATTAAGTCTTGCCTACAGGATCAGGAAAGAAAAAAAACTTGATGGCCTGCGTATTCTTTTACTGGACAGAGATCAAAAAAACAAGAATGACAGGACCTGGTGTTTCTGGAGCCAGAGAACAGACGTCTTTGATCACCTCATCCATAAAAGGTGGCCCAAAATCAGGTTTGCCTCCCAAAATCTGAACAAAAGCTATTCTATTTCGCCCTATGATTACAGGATGATAAGGGGTATAGATTTTTATACGCACTGCTTTGATTTCCTGACCCAGTGTCCAAACACATTTTTTATAAATGACACCATTGAAAACATTGAGCAATCAAAAAATTCGGTGACTGTCAATTGTAGTGGGCAGGAATTTGAATGTGATTACCTATTTAAAAGTTACCCCGAGCCATTTGATACAAATAAGAATCATTTTGTTTGGCAACATTTTAAAGGTTGGTTCATAGAAACAGCTAACGATTCTTTTGATACTAATGAAGCTACATTCATGGATTTCAGGGTCCGGCAGGAAGATGAAACACGATTTTTCTATGTTTTGCCGACGACTGAAAAAAAGGCATTGATAGAGCTGGCTGTGTTCTCAAAAGAAATACCAGATCCTTCATTTTATGATCCATTTCTCAAAGAATACATTGAAAAGACGTTGGGAATCCAATCATATAGTATCAATGAGGTCGAATTGGGAGCTATTCCAATGACCAATCAAAAGTTCAGTCAAAATAAGGCATCGAGAATTATAAATACCGGTACCAATGCCGGACAGGTAAAACCATCGAGCGGCTTTGCTTTTATCAGGATACAAAGAGAAATGCAGCGGCTTTTTGAATATATCAGAGACAATAAAGTTGATCAATATTTAGCTGAATCCGGGAGGTACCAGTTCTATGACAGTATTTTTCTCAATAGCATACTTACCGGTAAAACGACCGGTGAAACTGTATTTGAAAAACTATTTAATAAGATTAGCCCTCAAAATATATTCAGATTCCTCGACGAGGAAGGGGGGTTCATTAATGATTTAAAAATATTTACAGCACCACCTACAGTTCCTTTTATACATGCGTTTTTTGAAGAGTTGCTAAATAAGATAAAATGATGCTCGAAACCAAAAGACTTATCATGCGTCCATTTCAAATCGAAGATGCACCATCTCTTTTTAAATTAAATTCAGATCCTGATGTCATGAAGTATACTGGTGACATTTATTTTAAATCGATTGAAGAAACCAGGGAAAAGATCTCAGAATATGACCAGTATAAAAAATATAAAATGGGTAGATTTTCAACGATAAGAAAAAAAGATGGTGCCTACCTGGGTTGGTGTGGATTAAAACTGGGTGAGGATAACCTAGTTGATCTTGGTTATCGTTTTATGAAAGAATACTGGGGCCTCGGATATGCAACAGAATCTTCTCAAGCCAGTCTAAAATACGGGTTCATGGATCTACAAATAGATGAGATTGTGGCACGTGCAATGCCAGAAAATACTGCTTCAATAAAGGTGATGGAAAAGCTGGGCATGCATCACCGTGGACAATATTATGATGAAGGTATCCTTGTCGAGTTATATTTTTTAAGTCGGGATGAATATGTTTCAAAATATATACAATGATTTAACCTTGTTAAAGTATTTATATTTCTGAATTGTCCTACTTTTGCCGGACTTATGAAAGAGCAAAAAAACAGGTGTGTTTTCTATCTTATAGACGGTGCCCGCCCGGATATTCTTAGTCGTTTGATCGATGAAGGACATTTGCCAAATATCCAAAAGCATATGATTGAGGAAGGGTCTTTTGTCAAAGGTACAACCTGCTTTCCTAGTACAACCGGACCGGCATATCTTCCTTTTCTGACAGGTAAATTTCCTGGAGATCATGATATTACGGGTATCCGCTGGTTTGACAAAGAGCAATATTTTAAAGGAAGATGGAATCGTAATTCCATGAGAAGTTATTGTGGCTATGAGGCCAAATATTTTAACGATGACATGAATCCTGATTATCCATCTCTATTTGAAAGATATAGTGAGAGTTATAATATCTATAATATGGTAACGAAGGGTGTCCCTGAAGACCATGACCTGACGAAAGAAGGAAAATCAAAATTGTACTTCGATGCCCACTTCAAGCACATTCACCATCTTGTGGATGAAAAAGGACATGCAAAACTGATGAGTGCTGCTGAAAAGGACTTTACATTCATTTTTGCCGTATTCCCAAGTATTGACTGGGACTCTCACACGTATCATTTTGAAGATGAAAAAACAATTGAAGCATATAAACTTGTAGATCAGAGCCTGGGAGAATTTATACAAAAACTCAAAGTTGAAAACAAGTATGATGAAACTTTGATCGTCATGGCGAGTGATCATGGATTAACGTCAACGCACACGCATCTTGATTTAGGTAAATTTTTCAGAAAGAATGGATACCGTGTCCTGGAATATCCTACGATTGCAAGTATATTTCCTAAAGTAGCTGTTTTTATTTCAGGTAATTCTTTTGCTACCCTGACTTTTCTGGATAGAAAAGAATTGTATAACAGTGAAGAACTCATGAATAAACATGGACAGGTCATAAATAAATTACTCAGGGACCCCGCCATAGATTTTATAGTTATGAGAAAGGATGATCAATGTATTTCGGTCATCAATGAGGATGGGGAAGCACATATCCTCCTGGAGAATGGTAAAATGAAATATGTTCCTGTCTCCGCAAATCCTTTCAAGCTGGAGTATTC
>JABDPK010000227.1 GCA_013042795.1 Saprospiraceae bacterium
TACCGATCGAGAATTATGCCGGGCATCCAGTACCTTCTATGCGGCAGCACCTGGAAAGAGTAATACTCATTGAATTATTGGGATTCAAAGCTTTATGGATAAGAGATGTCCCTTTTTATGTCCCTTCTTTCGGGGATGCAGGACAAACCTATGATCCGTTTACCTACCTGGGTTACCTGGCTGGAAAAACTTCGAAGATTGGTCTCGGTTTTGCAAGTATCGCCCTACCCTTGCACCATCCTGTCCATGTAGCAAAATCAGCTGCAACAATTGATCAACTCTCAGATGGAAGGTTAATCTTGGGTGTGGCATCAGGTGACCGACAGGAAGAATACCCTGCAACGAATACGGATTATAAAAATCGAGGAAAATTATTCCGTCATTCTTTTGAATATATACGTAAATCACAGGAATCTTTCCCATACCTGGAAGACAACATATATGGTACGTTGGATGGACAGACTGATATTTTACCTAAAGCTGTAAGTCATAAAATTCCAATGTTGATCACCGGGAACAGTCAGCAATCTCTTGAATGGGTAGCTGAAAAAGGAGATGGTTGGATGTATTATCCAAGAAATCTGTACATGCAGGAACATAATATCAAAGAATGGCGCAATCTCATTATAAAAGATGGAATTCACGATAAGCCTTTTATGCAACCCTTGTATGTTGATCTTCACGAAAATGATGATTATAAGCCAGTGGGTATTCATTTAGGATTCAGGATTGGTACAAATTACCTTGTAGAATATCTTCAACAATTAAAATATATTGGCGTAAATCATGTAGCAATTAACCTGCGTTTCAATTCTTCAGATATCGAAAACACATTGGAAAACCTGGCCGATAAGGTACTACCACATTTTCATTTACCACATAAAGAGATAATAAAAACATGAGTAAAGTTATATTGATTACAGGGAGTACAGATGGTATAGGAAAAATTACTGCATTAAAACTTGCGAAAAAAGGATATTCAATATTCCTCCACGGCAGGGATGCCAATAAACTGACCAATGTTATTTCAGAAATCAGGATTGAATCAAAAAATCAAAATGTAAATGGCGTCGTAGCTGATTTTGCAAACCTTGATTCAGTGAACCAAATGGCAGTGCAACTGAAAAATACTCTTGGAAATATTGATGTGTTAATTAACAATGCCGGAGTATATAAAAGTAAAAAGCCAAAAAATGATAATGGGATTGATATGCGTTTTGCGGTAAACTATATTGCACCATATGTATTGACAAACGCTTTATTGCCTTTACTTAAAAACAGTTCGGATCCCCGCATTATTAACTTAAGTTCTGCCGCCCAATCATCTGTCATACTTGAATCATTATCAGGCAAGAAACTATTAACGGAACAGAATGCTTATGCTCAAAGCAAACTGGCATTAACAATGTGGAGTTTCCATCTTGCTCAACTCTATCCCGATATTACTGTAATTGCTGTCAATCCTGGATCACTTCTGAATACAAATATGGTCAAGGAAGCTTTCGGTCGATTTTGGTCATCTGCTGAAAAAGGGGGGAATATTCTTTACGATCTTGCAATATCAAATGAATACGCAACTCAGTCTGGAAAATACTTTGATAATGACAAAGGAGAACTAAAAGGAGCATTTGGAGAGGCTCATCCTGATGCTTACGATTCTCTGTTGATATCAAAGCTCATTGATAAGACAGAAAGTGTTATTGCTGAATTTGCAGGATGAATATATTACTCATATGCATATACTATGAACCTGTATAAAAACTCATAAAACTTCCGGATTGTCATATTATAGATAAATTATATTTATAATTGCCTGAAAATAATATAATGAGTGTTGATATTATAAAGCATGGGATCTTGACTTTAATGTGTATTGGCATCTTGGCTTGTTCACATTCCGGAACCCAGTCCCCGGTTGCGGAAAATTCAATTGAAATAAAATATGATTCGATAAAAGCAGCAAATTATGGTGCCGATCAATACGGAATGAAGAAATATGTCATGGCTTTTCTTAAAAAAGGCCCTAACCGTGATCTTGACTCCATTAAGGCTGCAGAATTACAAATGGCACATCTTGAAAATATAGGCAAGATGGCTGAAGCAGGCAAACTGGTTCTTGCCGGACCCTTCCTGGATGACGGCGCTTTAAGGGGTATTTATATTTTCAATGTATCTTCTCTTGAAGAGGCTGAGACACTTACCAACACGGATCCTGCAGTTCAGGCTGGCAGTCTGACGCTCGAACTCAGGGAATGGTACGGTTCTGCAGGACTATTGGAAGTAAATAAAGTCCACAAAACACTTTCTAAACAATCCATCACCGAGTGATCCATAAAACACAATTATTTACATTTCATTTACGCTAATTTACATGACTAATGCTCTTCAGTACGTTCTGTATAATATCTTTCACTCCTGAGAATTAAGATTATATTCTGAAATCTGGAAATACTATGAGACTTATCCTGACATTTTCTTTGTTACTGACTTTTGGTTCTGCAGGGGCACAAAATAATTTGCCCGGGCTTTTTATTGATTGCCAGATGCGTTGCCATTTCAATTACATTAAGGAACAAATCACATTTGTAAATTATATGCAGGACAGGCAGCTTGCAGATATTTTTATTCTCGCTACAAGACAAAGAACAGGTGCAGGCGGAGATGAAGTCCAATTGTTATTTGAAGGAAACAATCATTTTACCGGAATGATGGACACGATCAAATACTTTGTTGATCCTAATGCAACAGAATCCATCGAACGAGACCTCCTGGTCAATGAAATTAAAAGAGGGCTGCTGAAATATATCATACACACCGATATTATCAATAAACTGGATTATACTGTCGAATCAAATACAGCGGATATTACAGAAACACCAATTCATGATCCATGGAATTATTGGGTTTTTAATATCGGTGGCAATGGCTGGTTAAACGGCGAAGACACATATAATTCCATTGACTTAACCGGCCGTATATCGGCAAACAGGATTACCGATAAAAATAAGATACAGTTTTCTGCAAGGTATAATCATGAAGAAAATAACTACACACTAACAGATGGAGAAGAATTCAAAAGTATTCGGAAATCTTATAACCTGTACTTTGAATATGTCAAAAGCCTTGGGGACCATTGGTCTGTAGGAGGGATTTCAAGATCTGGATCTACGACATTTGGAAACACGGACTTGAGTACTACCATCAGGGGCGCCCTTGAGTTTAATGTTTATCCATATTCAGATGCCCAGACCAGGAGGTTTTCATTTTTCTATACAATTGGGCCGGAATACTATGACTATACTGATCTGACGATTTACGATAAAGAATCAGAATGGGTAGGAAGACATGGTTTGACGATACAATATGAACAAACTCAAAAATGGGGTGATATATCAATATCATTTGGTGTACAACAATATTTCCATGATCCTCACCTCTACAATGCATATCTTAATCCCAGGCTTAACTGGCAAATATTTAAAGGTCTAAGTATCAATTTTGGCGGATTTTTCTCATTCGTTAATGACCGCATCAATATTGCAAAATCTGATATTTCTGATGAAGATATTCTGCTCCAGATCAAACAGTTGGATACTGATTTTTCTTATTACTCTTATTTTGGAGTTAATTATCGTTTCGGATCCAAATACAACAATTTTGTCAATCCACGATTCTAGGAATACTTCCCTCTTTTAATGAATATTTTTCCGTCAATACTTGATTGGTAATCAAATCATTCTTAAATCGTCATTTGAGATATTGATAAGATCCAAAACAAATCATGAAAAAAAATGTCCTGGTCATCGGGGGATATGGAGGTGTAGGTAAATATGTCGTTGAATACCTGCTCCGAAACCATGATGTCAATGTTGTCATTGCTGGAAGAAATAAACAAAAAGCAGACAACTACCGAAATTATCTCCTTTCAAAATATCCAGGAATCAGCCTGGAGTCAAGATCAGTTGATGCAAGGAAAAAGGAAGATCTGACTGAAAATTTCGATTCTGCAGACCTTGTCATCGTAGCTGCTACCATTCCTGACAAAATGGACCTGATCGCTGAGTGTGCCCTGCAGTCTGGGTCAGATGTGATGGATATTCTTTTCAGGGGAGATGTTATCGAAAAACTAAATAAATACAAGACATCCATAATTAAGAATGGAAGAATTTTTATAACGCAATGTGGCTTTCACCCCGGAATGATTGCCCCAACAATCAGAATGGCAGGCTCTTCTTTTGATGTTTATAAAGAAGCAAGTGTTGCCATGGCTATGGATCCTGTATTCTATACCGCGGAATCCTTACATGAACTTATATATGAAATCATCAAAGGGAA
>JABDPK010000228.1 GCA_013042795.1 Saprospiraceae bacterium
ACCATAGTTTGATCCATCATGCAGTTTGATTTTTGTCAACAATAAATGAATAGTATTCAGTGTCCGTTTAAAACTAAGTTAATAAAAAGGAATCGAACTTAATCAGGAGGGTACAGTGGCTTTGGAAAAGTTGATATTGGTCTTATGGACCTTGTCAGCAATTAGAATTATTTAATCATAATTTCTCCATTTGTTCTTACATAAAGAATAATGTCTTCTTCCGAAAAATTTGAAATCGTATGAACTGCTTTAGTAGTCGAACTAAAATAACTTCCTGCATCTAAAACCAATATTTCTTTATTCTGTGGCATAGTATAATTTATTTCCCCTTTTATCACCACTGAATGTAATACCGTTCCATTGGTTTCAATATTTCCATTATATCCTTTGGGAAGTCTTATGAAAAGACTCATAAGTCCATCGTTTTCAAATAAAAAACTCAATTCAGCCTTACTTTTTATATCAATCCAACTGGACTTTTTGTTATTAAGCCAAGCAATGTTTGAAACATCTATATTTATCGGTCTTTCTCCGTTATCAAATGCTTCAGTACTGGGTTTTACAAGATAAGGGCCATTGTCTATTTCTACCAGAGCAATGTTTTCTTCTCCTTTGGCAGAAGTAATGTGTGACTCTCCAACGGGTTGTGTCCAGAAAGAACCAGGTTTCATCCACATATTTTCGGCTTCCGGATCATCATTATGTACCAATCCTTTGATCACTACAGCCCTGTAGGTTATATTATGGATATGCGGAGGTGAAGAAAATCCGTCTACAAACTTTGCCAGGAAACCTGTTGCACCTGTACCTTTTCTGTCTCCCCAAATCGTTCCTGCCTGAGGGCTTTGATCTCCTCTTGCAGGATTCAATTTTTCCCAGACTATTTCAGAACTTAATAAAACCTTGTTTGTCGGGTTTTCAATCGTAAGATTACTGGCCTCTTTTGATTCTTGCTGTGGCGTGCCACAAGCATTTAAAAGACCTATTGTTAATATTATGTATGTCGTTCTTTTTATCATTTTGATATATTATGTTTAATTCGAATCTAAACTCTCAATATCTCATGGTATGCATCGATATTGAGAATGGCAGCAAATAAATTATAAATAAGTATTATTCAAGTTTATGATTTTATTCAAGGAAAGCGAAGTGAATTGGTCTTGTACACATTATTCAGCTTAGCACATCTCTCCTGTTAATTTCATGAGTTGCTTCCTTAGATATAGTCCTGCGTTTTAAATCGATTTATTTTTAGTTAAAAGCTCTTTGTTACACCGATACCAGATAGCATCTTTACTTCCAATTTCATAGGGAGCAATTTTGTAGAATTCCATTCCAACTTTTTCCATTACCCTGATCGATGCTTTATTTTCTTTAAGTGCAATTGCAACTATCTTTTTCAAGTTGAGAATTTCAAACCCATAATTTAAAATTGCGCGAGATACCTCAGTTGCGATGCCCATTCCCCAATATTCAGGCAAGAACCTATAGCCAAGATCAATTTCATCAAATTCTGGCAGATATGCCAATCCTGCCCAACCTACAAATTGCTTATCACTTTTTAATATAGTTGCCCATCTACCGAATCCATATTTTTTATAGTCAATAATTCTTGTTTCTATGGCCTTTGCAATTTCTTCCATCGATTCTACGACAGGTTCTCCCGTATACTTTTGTACTGCCGGATCAGAATGCAACTTAAATAATGCTTCTTTGTCATCAAGAGTGATATCTCTTAGAAATAACCTCTCGGTTTCTATTAAAACTTCCATTTTAGTGTGAATAACCTTCCCGCATAGATGCATTTTCAAAATCTTGCAGGTATTCCTGCTTGTGCATTGCAGGTGGTAATCGTTTTCTCATATCTACCTGGCTTCTTACTCCAACCAATGATTCTTTAGAAATATGCAGGGTCAATTTATCTTTCATTATTGAATTAGACCTAAAGATATTTATTCCAATTTTTCATAGATATAAATAGTCCCATCATCAATTCTTCCAGATCCTAACATTATATTTTCTGAAAAAACTTCCATACCCATTCTATTATTCCACACTTCTTCATTTGTTTCAAGGTAAAAACCAGTGTATACATTTACTTTAAATGTCTTTAACTCCCAATCGCTTAAACTGATTTTTCCAGAATTCAGATCTTCTAATTTTATCCGATCAGAATCAATAGTTAATCTAATGCACTCCTGGCCAGGCTCGAAACCAATCCAGCCTGGCACAACTCCAATTGAGCCCCATTCTCCTATGAGGTTTTTAGTTATTGCCAGTGAATCTTTAAGTCTGTTTTCGTTTACCTGATTTATTAAACTTTCTGCTTCTTCTCTACTTGTTAATTTGTCACATTGTAATGCTGTTTGTATAGACAATGGATTTTCCTGACTGTTACATGACAAGATGGTGATCAGGATGAGTAATGAAAAACACAAATTTAAGTGCACTACATCTTTACGTTTGATCATGTGGCAAGTTCTTTAATATAGTCTTCATCCGATTGTATGATATTCTTGAGAAACATATATAAGATTATTGAGTTTTCATTCTAAAATATTCAATGAGTTCGAAATCTTTCACCAATTTCTTTATACACTTTTTCGTACTTAATGAGTCTCTCTGCTAATTTAATGATGTAATACTATTCAAGGTATGGAAAAGCTGAGTATCGATTGTTCTGGTTCTAAGTTTAAATAGTTGTTACTATAGAAAATTGAAGAGCCTGCTCAGCACTTTTGAAGAGGTCGTGATCTGTTATTTCATAAATCGTTCGGTCAAGAAAAAATGCTATCGCATGTTATTGCCTGGTATTGAAAAATTATGCGTTTCCAGCTTTAATTCATTTTATATTTTTCTCTGTACTCAGATGGACTCAGGCCTTCTTTCTTTTTGAATAATCTTGAAAAATACTGTGGATATTCAAATCCCAATTCATATGCTACTTCTGAAATACTTTTATTTGGATTCAATAAAATATTCTTGGCTTCATCAATCAAGTATAATTGCAAGTGTTCAGTTGTCGTTTTTCCTGTTTCTTTTTTAAGTGTATCACTTAGATACCGTTGTGATACCAGCATCTTATCCGCTATTTGCTCTATGCGTGGAATGCCTTTTTCTTCCAGAAGTCCGGATTCAAAATAGCCGTCTAAATGTTGGTTAAATTGTTCTAACAAATTATTCGATAGTTCTTTTCGATTTATAAACTGTCTCTCATAAAACCGATTGGCATATTTTAGAAGGGTGCTTAATTGAGCAATAATGATGTCTTTACTGAATGCATCCTGATTGTTATGGTATTCCATTTCAATATGCTCAACGATGGATTCTATCTGCTTTTCTTCTTTTGGTGAAAGATGCAAGGCTTCATTTGCCGAGTAGGAGAAGAAGCCATATTTCCTGATTTGTTTTGCTAACTCAGTACCTTTTAGAAAATCTTCATGAAAATTTATCGAAAATCCTTTTTGCTCAAATACGACGCTGCTATCCCATTGCAAAACTTGCCTGGGGGCCATAAAAATCAATGCTCCATTCGTGAAATCATATCTTGTTCTTCCATAATTTAAGTGCCCTTTGACTATTTTTTTAAGACTAATGGAATAACAATCATGTGTTATCGGAGGTGAACTCTCTTTGGGACAAGGGAGAAAATTATCTCCTGTTGCGCACAGCACACTTAACATCGGGTGTTCAGGGCGAGGCAGCTGCATGTAGTCAAAATATGCCGATAGTGTTTTGAAGTGCTTCATTTTATTTTTTCAATTCTTGTTCTACTAATAATAAATCTTGATTATAGGCATTAATCCTGGCATGCGCAGTGCCGTCAATCAACAAAATAATGGTCAGCATCGCAATCGTTGTAATCATACTTGCGCGCCAAACTGGTGTATTAACGAATATAATGATGATAGCACAGATTGCAATAATTATTGGGATTGCTGTAAACACAACGGTTTGATATTCTTTTAAAGTTGCTTCACAACGTTTAAGTTCCGATTCTACAAAAGCCAATTTATCACTATTGTAAGCCGTTTCAAACTGTGTAATTCTGGACTTATTCGTAAAAAACAATCCGAGTCCTATGATTAATAGTAAAACACCTGCTGCCAGGGCAGGAATAATGTACGCCTTTGCAATGTCGGTCTTTCCCAATTGCCAAAAACCTATGCTTGCCAGAATAAATACAACTCCGAAAAGAATGAAAAATTGAGTTGAAAAAACTTCAGCTTTAGCCCAATCAGTTGCTGTTTTTAGTATGTCCATATCTTTAATTTTAATAAAGTTTTCCAAATTAGAAATTCCACTTATAATCTGTTGCCTTTTCTGATACTGTCCATAGTTTGGTCATGACTGTTTTATCCTGAGCATGAGGTTCTAATTGACACTCTCCGACAGCTCCTCCTGTCTGCATTCTTTTGGTTGGTCCATAATATGCCTTCTGATTCAGGTTTTTCGATGCTTCTGTAGCACACATGACTTCAGGATAAGCGCCTTTTTCAGCGGATTGAACCAAAGGCGTCATTTTCATAATACCCCAGATAATTCTATCTCTTAAACCACCACTATTTTTGATAAGTGAAGTAGCAGAAGCTCCCGGATGGCATACATATACTTCTACACTTTTCCTGGCTTCTTTTATTTTGTCCTGCAATTCGTATGCGAACATCATCTGAGCCAACTTGCTATGGCAGTAGGTATTCATTGGGTGATAATTCTTGTCCCAGTTCATATCATTAAACTGTATGGTTTTTATACCCATTTTGTAACCTTCACTTGCAACAACTACTATGCGTCCACTCGATTCTTCGATTTTGCTGTAGAGTAATCCGCACAATAGAAAATGACCATAGTGATTTACACCAAGCTGACTTTCAAAGCCATCTTTCGTGAACTTTTGATCGGGTACTTGGGCAATGGCAGCATTGCACATCAAGGCATCTATTTTAGGGACTTTTGTAATCACTTCTTCTGCTGCACGACGTACCGACTTAAGCTCTGCCAAATCCATTTTGATAAATGAAACTTTAGCATCTGCACCAAATTGTTCTTTAAGGTCGTCAATTGCTTTATTGGATTTGTTTTCATTTCGGTTAAGCATGACAACCTGAGCTCCTTTACTTAATAGTATTTTCGCCGCTTCAAATCCTGCACCTGAGTTCGCTCCTGTAATGAGGTAGGTTTTATCATTTAAGTTTTCTAATCTTTCGGGAGTCCAACCTATTTTGCCAAATTTTTGCATATTCATTTTTCTTTAAATGTTTAGTATGATAAGAATAACACAAAGGTAGGAGTGAAGTGGTTTTAGCCACTTATACACAATTTCGAATCTTGTATATTTTTTGGTTTTGCTTAAATGGGTCAAGGCTATTTGTGAACTGCGTATCCATCCGAAAGCATTATACACCTGGTTGTTGCACCTCTTTTCTTTTCATTTTAAAATTAAGTCCGACTGTCCAGGCTAGTATCAATATAAAGCACACTTTCTGTACTATAGGTAAGTACTTTATTAAATTTTCATTATAGTAGAACAAATTGTTAATTCCTATGAGTGCCATACATATAATACCACTGATTTTAAAAAACCTCAAGTTATTTATATGAAGTGCCCGAATTATTCCGATAATTCCCACAACACCACAAATACTTAATATAGTGGTCATGATATCATGATATTTAGTAAAAATAAAGACCGCTGACAGCATGGCTAATGCTCCAGCAATTTTGATTGTCATTTTCCAGGTACTATTTTTCACAAAGTAATTCGCAAATAGAAAGAAGAAAAGTGTCATACTTGCGCAAAGAATGACCATTCCTGTAAGGGCCACTGGACTTGCTGGATTATCAAGTCCGTTCATGGCCTCCTTACTCATCAAGTTGCACCAGAAATTATTGCGCCAATCAAACCCTACGGAATTTATGTCCGCCTGTGAACCTCCCGGATATAATGTAGTAGAATAGATGAATAGTCCTATGAAAATCAAAATTCCGAAAGTGGGCAGAAGCCTTAATAAGGCTTTGATGTTTTTCATTTTCTTCACTTTTTAGAAATGTACTATAAAGCTAAGAATATGCCTTATGAGATTCAATTGGAATCCTCATCGCACATACAATATTTTCAATAGAAATTGTATTATCGCTTATTTAAAAATCTAATGGAATATATCTTTCTTTTATTATGTTAAGATGATGAATTTGATGTGCAGTGATCGTGAGTCCAATCGCATAAAGAGGCATTTCATATTCAAAAAAAATACAGTTTGTTTCAAGTATTCTTTTATCAAAAGATTCAAACATCATAATTGTGGATTGGCGTACAATTCGGAGCTCATTCACCAATTGTTCTATTGACAAATCATCTGCATTGGAGTTTTTACCCATTATTTCCTGGTCATGTGCGACCGGAATGGTTCCTTCTCCACGCGCAAAAATTATAGCTCTAAAACACCAAATTCTTTCCCAATCAATGAGATGCTGTAATATTTTATGAATTGTCCATTTATCTTTTTCATAGGTTTTTAAACCTATTCTATTCAATTGTGTGATATCAATCTTATCGATTTCTTGCAAACTTAGTTTAAGAGCTTCTGTGAGTTGAGTATTCTTATTTAGCTTATAAACATATTCTAGAAATTCCGGATTTTCTTTTGTGTCTGATTTTATCATTATTCCTTTTCTTTAATAGGTTCTAAAGGCTTTATATATGTGTAGTTTGACTGATTAAGGAGAATTATCGCATATCCAAAATTATAGGCTGTCTTCTCAATATTGCAGTTCAGTTAACCTATTGAGATTTCTGTCCCAAAATATGATTTTTCCTTTTCCATCTGTAGCAACTATTTTGCTGGCATCTTCATTCCAATCTATTCCCCAAAGAAGGTTTTCAGTAGTTTCTTCTGCGACCAGATCTCCATCTTTGTTCCAAAGTCTGATCTTTTCGCTGGCAGTTGCTAATAATTCTCCATCATTAGACCACTTTAGATTCCTGAATTCTGCTTTACTCTCTTCAATCGATTTGATCCTTTGACCATCATAAGTCCAGTATTGCAGCAATGGTGGATAGTGATATTCAAAGTCGCCATAGTCGCCTGTGACAAAGAATTTGCCGTCGGGATTCCAGGCCACACAAAGCATTAATATTTCCTTACTTCTATCCTCTTTGTGTTTTAAACTATCTGATTTATAATCATACAAAGTGATTTTTTCACCAATAGCTACTATGAGATTTTCATCAGGATGCCAATCCAAACCAATGATTGACTTCTGGTTGGTGTTTATCCTTTTTTGAAAAATACCATTTTCATCAAATATTGTTAAGTATCCCTCATAGTCACCGACAGCTAACAAATCTCCGGAGTGATTCCATCCTATGGCTCTTGCTCCATCAATACTAATACTGTCAAGTTTTATACTTTGGTCATTATCAAGATTTAGAATGGTCGAGTATGATTTTCCATCTTGGACTGATATGGCTAATTTATTCTTAGCAGGATGCCATTTGGTTTTGGTTATTGTTCCTTTGTAAGGATAATTTTTTAATAGTTGAAAATTACTTGAAGAAAACAGCCTCAAAGTATCTTGCATTCCTCCCACAATGAACTGATCTTTATTTGGGTGCCAGTCTACAGACCAAAAAAAATATGGCGCAGTTTTGTTGGCAATCGGACTTACTTCTGTTTGACTTAGTTTGCAAGCTGAAATTGTACTTAGTAATATAATTATGAAGGTGAGTCTCATTGTTTTTTTGATTACTGACGATTGGTAAAATGTGACGAAGATAACATGAGATAAATCATTTAAAATACTTCGTCACTTCTTCATTCGATAAAATGATATATGTTGTAATCTTCTATTCAATAGTACCAATGTTATTCAAAGCAGCATTTGCTGCTTTCTTTTGTACCAACCAATTCATATGAATCAACACATCAATTTTATCAATATAGCGGCACTCCTTTATGTTTCCAAAAAAATGAGTTATTGCATGTGCTCCATCTGTGGTTAAGAATGAAGACCTGTTTTTCCTGTGACTTATAATGAACTGTTTCCCACCTGGGTTATTTATTCTCGATGATGAACCATTATGAAAGACAGATGATTGAGTACCATCAGTCCAAATTAAATTTGAATGGTCTCCAAAAAAGTTAATTGTTGAACTGGTACCATCTGAATTATCCAGAGTAGCTGAATTCCTATTCACATAAATTGTAGATCGTGTACCATCAAAATTTGTCATGGAGATATTGTTCAAATTATGATAAACATTAGTATAAGCCTGACTACTTTTATTTTCTTGTGAATAACTGACAGAACCTAAGAATAGGAGTGTTAGTAATAGAAAATGGACCTTCATGTTTATATATTTTGAATAGATAAATTAATAAAAAATAGTCACATAGATTTACTGCAGTCATATCAGGAGTTATCTTGTGTCATTTTAATTGCGGTTCGCCCGTCAAATTTCCAAATTCCGTTTTTTCCACCAAACCAAACATTATCTTCTGAATCATTCAAAATGAATAGAATGTCAGAATAAGTCAGTCCATTTGAAATAAACTCTGAGAAATTTTGACCATCGAAAATACATAGCTTACCCAATGATGCACCAAGCCAGATGTTACCGCTTTTGTCCTCATAGATTGCTCTTATCCGCTTGTTGCAAAGACCATCTGCTTCTGAATAAGTTTTAAATGTCTTTCCGTCATATACGGTGAGACCACTGTTTCTGTTGCCATTAAATCCGATCCAGATGTTTCCTGATTTGTCACAGTAAATGGTTCTTACCTGGTTGTCACTTAATCCATCTTTGGTTAAAAACTGAGTGAACTTTTCACCATCGAAACGGTGGACTCCTCCGTGCGTCATTGAAGCAAACCATAAATGCCCTTCCTTATCTTCTCTTATAAAAGGGATCCAATTATGATATAGGCTATCTTCTTGCTTCCTGCCAATGTTGCTTAGAAAGGATTTAAAATATTTTCCGTCATATCTGTAGGCGCCGCCTCCGGCTGTACCAATCCAGATATTGTCATCTTGATCAACAGCCAAAGCATGAGCAGCATTCGGGTTTATAACAGGATAAACCTTATCTAGCCAAGCGCTGGTAGTATCTTGAAAGGGTAGAGGAATAAGTTCGAACCGTGTTCCATTATAGCTGGTCAAGCCATTTTGTGTTCCAAACCATAAGTTATTTTTATTGTCCTCAATAATTGAAAACACCTGGTTGCTACTCAGTACATCTTCTTTTGTATAATTTGTAAATGCTGTTCCATCAAAAAAGAAAACACCACCGCCATTACTTGTAAACCATATATTACCCTTGTTGTCAAGAAGGCCACTTGAAAACCCGTTTTCAGGTACAGAGATAATATTTGGTTCTGGGGAATTTGTAACAGTGGTTGCTTTATTATCGCTTTTTATCTGTCCATTGCAGGAAATAAGTAATGAAGACAAAATCAATATAGGTGTAATGCTGAATTCTAGCTTCATTTACTTATTTGGTTTTTTGGTTACAACTAACGAATTTTAGTATAGCCTATCTTTACCCGAAATTACCTAATAGCAGAATGTATATATAATCGCAGCTCGCTATTCGATCACTTTCTTAGACGGTGTTTTTTATTCATCATTACACTTTGTTCCTTTCCTTATTTTATTTATCAATACCAAGCAAAAACTTCAAAGGAATATCCAATCTTTTATTCCATGCCTTTTCAGAATGATTCTCTCCTTCAAATTTCATGGTTTTCCAATTCTTCGTATGAAAATCATGTTTAATCATTATTGAATCTACGATTGTCTGATAGGGCTCATATAATGCATCAAGTGTTTCAGTCCCAAAATCAAAATATATCAAATGAGAATGAGCATCTGGTAAATTGTTGTCTAGATACTCTGCAAATTTCAATGGGATAGGATTATTAAGTGTGTCAAATGTGCCCACCCAATGTGTTGAAAGACAGGCTGCGCCATGGAAGATTTCCGGATATTCACACAACGCATACATTGAAATCAAACCGCCCATGCTTGACCC
>JABDPK010000232.1 GCA_013042795.1 Saprospiraceae bacterium
CAAGAGAATTGATGTTATAATGTGAAAATCCACCATTATAACTTATATCAATACCTCCATCATGACCATCAAGATAAAATTCGGGTAGCTGAGGATGAATATAGAAAGCATGATGATCTATATGGGCATCAAAGAAAATCCTCTGCCAGCTGTCTCCACCATTCTCTGAATAAAACATATTCAATCCGGCCACAAATACTTTATCCGGATTATTTGGATGGACATATATTCTTCCAAACCACCAGGTAAAAGGCACGTTATTAATATTAATCAATGATTTTGAAATCCAGTTATCTCCTCCATCTCCACTCCTGTAGATACCCTGCAGGTTTCCTCGAGCATCAGCATAGTATGCAAAAATGATGTCAGGATGACTTTGTGAAATAGCAATTCCTATTCTACCTTTCTGTTCTCCCTGTTCAGGCAATCCCCCTTTCAACTCAATCCAGTTTTGTCCTCCATCAAAAGAACGATAAAGTCCGGAAGTTGATCCGCCATACGCCCTGCTACCCGGGCCTCTTTTTCGTTCCCACATGGCAGCAAAGAGTGTATCTGGATTTTCGGGATGAATCACGAGATCAATCGCACCCGTGGAATCTGAAATACTCAGTATATGTTGCCAGGATGAACCGCCATCAGTCGTTTTAAATACACCTCGTTGCTTATCATTACTAAAAAGCTGTCCCATGGCAGCAACGTAAATGATATTATCATCGTAAGGATGGAAAACTATTCTTCCTATACTCCCTGATTCTTCCAACCCTATATGTTCCCAGTTTTCACCACCATCATCACTTCTGAAAAGGCCCAGCCCGTCATATGTAACAGAACTTCCTCCTGCATTAGCTTCACCCGTTCCTGCGATTATGACATTCTTATCCGCTGGCGATAGTGCAATGTCTCCTATCGATAATGAAGCTTGCTGATCGAAAATCGGTTTCCAATTGAATCCCTGGTCTGTAGACTTTAAAATTCCTCCCGAAGCAGTACCCACGTATATAGTCATTGTATCTGAATGATGCATTTCAATATCGGTAACCCGCCCGGAAATATTTTTTGGACCCCTTGACAACCAGGCTTCGCTGAACCCGGTATTTGACTTATCCATGAATTCATTCAGATTCAGAACTGCGGATCGATACGCTTGACGATCGATATGACCGTAAGGAAAGAATCTTTGATCTTTGAGGTAGTCCAACGGTACATGATCGTAATTCCGGGATAAATCCTCATTACAACCAGTGATGATTATAATACATGACACAAATATGAAACAGAACCAATACATCTGACTACAAATTACATATTCTTTAAATATGATTGATTCACGCCGAATGCGGTTCCAAAATACTTCACTCATGATTTGACTGATCTACAAAACTGGCAGCCTGTCAATTTTTATATTCGATGTTTTCAAGGATATAATTCCCAACCTTTCTTCCCTGGACCACTCCATAATCGATGGCTGGCCTGTAATGAATACCTCCATATAACCGACTGATGGCTGCTTCTTCCGATGCATGTATAAAAGATTTAAATTTTCTGACCGGAAGTCCGTATTCAAGTTCAACCGTATCCTCAAATGAGAAATTATCTCCAAATAGTTCAGTCAGAATGACGGCCGCTGAAGATGAAATCACACTATGACCGCTCGTATGCTCTGGAAATGGTGGTGTCTGAAGTGTAGGTGCCCACTCCGGATCGATATGCTCGTTAATTAAGGTTTCCGGTCTGACCAGGTTACTGCGGTATTTTTCATCCCAACAGGAAATAAAGCCATCAAACAGTCCTATAGATGCCATGGCATAAGCAAGGGTAGATTTCATGAAACTTGCATTTTCCTTTTTGCAGGCAATTTCTGTAATACCGATCCAATGTCCTCCAGGTGTTATTTTTTTGGTTGCAAACATCATATGGCCTTTCAGATTCATTACATATGGATTGCAGTCCCAAAAGCTGGCGATTTCCTTTTCTTCCTCATTGGCATTTTTGACCGTCTCATAGACCTCTATTAACTCCTCATAAAACTTACTGCCTTTATTAATATTAAAGTCTGTTGGTACTTCTGGTGTAAATTGATTTGCAGTTTCAAGGACCAGAAGTCTGATTGCCCGCCAATGTGGTTCTATCCCTTCCATGTATGCTGGAGGTGTTGGTTTCCAGGTTGCCGGATCGTCTATAATCGTGTATTTGGGAAAGCTTCGTGATTCTTTGTAATTGTCTTTGTCAGCCCAGGCTAAAATATGATTAGCAACTTTTTCCCCGAAAGCTTCAGATGCAGACAGAAACTTAACTGGAATTGAAGATTCAAAATCCTTATGTAAATCTTCCATATAAACATCCATCTTGTCTGTGGAAAAGATGAGTTCCCTGCCAACCAGGTTAAAAGCATATAAGGCAGCGACTTCAGGAATCACAAGGGTCGTATCAGGAAAAAAATCAAGGGGTGGCAGTTCATTGAGTTGACTCGCAAAACTTAAATATCCATCATCAAAAGCTGCCATTACCTCGTAAGCTGCAATACTTGGATAAACATATATGCGGCTTGCAACTGGTGGAGAAAATATATCATGAACAATGATGTCAGACAGATTTTTAACTGATTTATGTAATGATATCGCCCTGGGAGATTCAATTTCAGAAATAGTGGAATTTTTACAAGCCTGGAAACAAAAAACCAATATGATAATTGAAGCCAAATGTTGAATAAACTGGTGTTTTCTCATGCTGCAAATGTATACAAAGTCAAAAACATAAAAGCCTTGAAAAGTCCACTTATAATCTATCTAATAAACTATACTACCAAATAATATTTTGAAACTGATGAAATACTCTAAAAATAATTCGATTTATTCTGTTAAAATTCAAATGTTAAAAAAAAACTTATTGCTGGCTTAGTATTTATTTTATCAAATTTCTTATGTTCGGCTTCTTAAAGTGTAATTCTACACTTAACAATTAAATTATTATTTAATCAAACTAGTTAAAGCCGCATGAAAAAACTATTTACGTTTTGCTTTACATTGGCGTTGGTAACACTCATCTCTACTGTTGGTTTTTCACAAAAAACCATTACAGGTGTTGTTACAGACGCTGATAACAATGAGCCATTAATTGGAGCAAATGTTCTGATTAAAGGTTTATCAACTGGTACCATTACAGATATTGATGGGTCTTATTCCCTCGATCTTCCAGCTGGTTCTGATATGCTTGTAGTATCCTATGCAGGATATACAGATCAGGAAGTTGCAGTTGGTGGTCAATCTGTTGTCAACATTGCACTTTCAGCAGGCGCTCTCCTAGATGAGATCGTTGTTGTGGGATATGGTACTGTACGAAAAAGAGATGTAACAGGATCAGTTGCATCACTTAAAGAAGAGGATTTCAACAAAGGTATTGTTGTAAATCCGGATCAATTGATACAAGGACGTGTTCCTGGTGTCAATGTTACTAACAATAGTGGACAACCAGGAGGTGAAGCTACAGTAAAGATCAGAGGTAACAACTCGATCAGAGCCGGCGCAAATCCTTTATATGTTATTGATGGTGTTCCTTTGGATGGTCGAAGTGCAAGAGCTGCCCTTTTACAATCTGATTTGGGAAGTATACCAAGTTCGAATCCACTGAACTTCATCAATCCTTCAGACATTCAATCTATAGAAATCCTGAAAGACGCATCTTCTGCGGCCATTTATGGTTCAAGAGGTGCAAATGGTGTTGTACTTGTAACAACCAAGAAAGGACGTTCTGGTGAAACGACTGTAGATTTTGGAGTTTCTCTTGGAACAAGTTCACTTCTTAAGAAATATGATGTTCTTGATGGTGATGAATACAGATCTGCACTATCTCAATACGGACTGTCAGGTGACGGTGGATCCAATGTTGATGCTTTTGATGAAATTCTTCAAAGCGCATTAACTACAAATTACGCATTGTCATTTGGTGGTGGAACTGATAACAGTTCTTACAGACTATCCATGGGATATTCTGACCAGGAAGGGATTGTCAAAGAAACAGGTATCAAGAAATACAATGTGGCATTGAATTCAAGCTTTGATCTTTTGGATGATGCCGCAGGTATCGATTTTCAAATGATCACTAATCATGCCACTGAGCAAATTGCACCAGTATCATCAAACGCCGGATTTACGGGTAATATCGTTGGTCAGGCATTACAGTGGAACCCTACTGTTCCTTTGATGACATCAGATGGTGCTTTTACAAAAGCAGATAATAACCCTCTCGTAGGAGAGACGACAATTAACCCTTTAGAACTATTAGCTGCTTATGATGAAACAGCAAATACGACGACTTTATTAGGAAGTATTTCTCCATACTACAACATTACTGATAAATTACAATACCGTTATCGTTATGGTATCAACTACAGTACAGGTAGAACCCGAGGAGGTATCAGAGGATTTGTAAATGTTCAGAATGTAGAAGACAGGGGACTTGCCGGTGTATCAAATACAACATTGGTTTCTCAACTTCACTCTCATACATTAAATTATACAGATGATATCGCTCAAGGAGTATCAATGACTTTATTGGGAGGATATGAATACCAGAAATTTGATTTCAAAGGATATGTTGCAGGAGCACTTGGTTTCACAGTTCAGGACTTTGACAACACAAATGCATTGCAAAATTCTGATCCTGGTAGCCGTGTGATGTTCTCTTTTGCAGATCCTGTGAGTGAGCTTCAGTCATATTTTGGTAGAGCCAATTTCAATATCAATGATAAGTACTTGTTCACTGCCACAGTAAGAGCTGATGGTTCAAGTAAATTTGGAGATAACAACAGGTATGGTATTTTCCCTTCAGCCGCTTTTGCATGGAATCTTCATAACGACATAATGAGTGATGGTCCGTTTGATGAGTTTAAGGTGAGATTGGGATGGGGACAAACTGGTAACCAGGAATTCCCTGCAGGTGCCGCACAGGAAAGATATGAATTGGTTGAGCAGGGATCTCAGCAGGAAAATGCGCCTAACCCGGATTTGAAATGGGAAACGTCAACCACGATGAATCTTGGTATTGACTTCGCCATATTTGATTATGCCTTAGCAGGTACAATAGAGTATTTCACAAGGTCTACCGAAGATCTGTTACTTGATCCATTTGTAAGTGAGCCAGGTCCGGCAGTCAGAGCATGGAGAAATATTGATGGAAAGGTTGTAAACAGTGGAGTGGAATTAGGTTTAACCGGTTTCATCATGGATACAGACAACCAGCAATTAAGTATAACTGCAAATATTGCTATGCTGAACAATGAGTTCAAAGACTACTCAGGAGCACCGATTCAAACTGGTGATTTATTCGGACAGGGAATCTCGGGAACATTTATTCAGACACATAAAGAAGGATTCCCATTGAATACTTATTTCGTAAGAGAATATACAGGATTGGATGAATCAGGTAACAGTACTTATACTGATGACGGTAATACATTTTATGAATTAGGTGATCCTAATGCAAGTATGATCCTGGGTCTTTCTGCTAATTATTCTATGAATGATTTTTCAGTTGGTCTTAACTTTAACGGAGCATTTGGGCACGAATTATACAATAATACAGCAAACACTGTTATTCCAATAGGTAACCTTGGAACAAGAAACATTGATGCCGCATTGTTAGATAGTCCTACTCAGGAAAGTGTAGCCAACCCGATTACTGCTTCTTCAAGATATATTGAAGATGGAAGTTTCATTAAACTTGCGAATGCAACTGTCGGCTACAACATAGGAGATGTTGGAAAATTCAGCAATATCAATGTAACATTGACAGGGCAGAATTTGTTTGTAATAACTGATTATACAGGATTTGATCCTGAAGTAAATACAGTTAACTTAAGAAATGGCGTACCGTCTCAAGGTATTGAATATATACCTTATCCTTCGGCTAAATCATTCATCTTGAGCGTAGGTGTATCATTCTAAAACTTAAAAAAAAACAGAAATGAAAAAATATTTTTTATTTGCTTTTTTATTGATCGGCGCATTTGCATGTACAGATCTTGAAGAAGAGTTAAGAGAAGACTTAACCGCTTCCCAGGCTCTTTCAGATGTTCAGGTAGACGCCCTTCTTAATTCAGCATATGATGGATTGAGACTTCCTTACCAGGATCAAGCTCAATTCTGGGCTGCCCAGGAGCATACCTCTGATGAAGCCATCGGGCCAACAAGAGGACCTGACTGGGATGATAATGGTGTTTGGAGAGTATTACATAATCATGAATGGAATGCTGATCATGCCTTCCTCGGTGATACTTTTTCTGCATTATTACAAGTTGTATATGGTACAACAGACATTTTGAATTTTAACCCTACTTCAGAACAAGAAGCTGAAGCCAGATTCCTTCGGGCATTTGTTATGAGTTCTGTTGTTGATGGATGGGGCCAGGTTCCATTCAGAGAAGCAGGTACAAGTCTATTGGACGATGCGCCTGTATTGTCTGCTCAAGAGACAGTAGATTTCATTGTTTCGGAGTGTGATGCTATATTGGCTAATCTACCTGACGGACCTGCTAACACAGCGAATAAAGATGCTGCAAGGGTTCTTTTGATGAAAATATTGTTGAACAAGGGTGCATACTTAAGCAGGGCAACTCCTTCTTTTGATGCAGCAGATATGAACAGGGTTATAAGCCTTGCAGATGATATCATCAACAGTGGACAATACAGTTTGGCTGATAATTACTTTGACAATTTTGCTCCTAACAACACTGATCTTTCAACTGAAAACATATGGGTTATTTCCAATGAAACTGGAGTCCCTCAGGGTGGATCAGGAAATTCAGTCAGATCAAGATGGTTCTGTTCAATGCATTATAATCAAAATCCTTCAGGATGGAATGGATTTACAACATTGGGAGACTTTTATATGAGTTTTGAAGATAGTGATGTCAGGAAAAAGGCAGACTATGCAGGTGTAACTGAAGCTACTGGTGTTAATGCTGGATTCTTATTCGGTCAACAATTTGATGCAGATGGTAATCCACTAATGGACAGGAAAGGAAATGACCTTTCTTTCACGAAAGAGGTTGCTTTGAAAGAAAGCGGAGACAATCTTGAAATCACAGGAATTCGGGTTGTCAAGTATCCTCCAGATATTAATGGTGGAGATAATGTAGGTAATGACCTGGTACTTTACAGGTATGCTGATGTTTTATTAATGAAAGCTGAAGCTGAACTGAGAAATGGAAATGCAGGTACAGCTCTAAGCATTGTTAATGACATCAGATCTTCAAGAGGCGCGAGTACATTAGGATCAATTGATCTTGATGAATTGTTGGCTGAAAGAGGACGTGAGCTTTACTGGGAAGGACACAGGAGAACCGACCTGATCAGGTTCGGCAGATTCCTTGATGCATGGGAGGAAAAACCAGCTTCCGGGGAGGAAAGGTTACTATTCCCTATTCCAACCGGATCATTGGCTTCCAATCCAAACTTGACACAAAATCCTGGGTATTAATATTTAGGATTTATCAAATAAATTTGTGGGGGTTCTTGCGAAAGAATCCCCATTTTTTATAGTATTATGCCCAAATCAGAATCAAAGGTTAAATGTTGAGATATATTTCTGAAATATGGATTCCTGCTATTTTTATTTTCCTCATAGTATCTTGTTCAGAAGAAGGAGAACAACAAAACAAATATCTTTTTGAAAATCTTTCATCTGACAAAACCGGATTAGACTTTTCCAATGATCTTCCGACAAACGTTGATCTTAACATCCTCAACTACATGTACTACTACAATGGTGGAGGATTGGCTGCAGCAGACTTAAATAATGACGATCTGATTGACCT
>JABDPK010000235.1 GCA_013042795.1 Saprospiraceae bacterium
TTGAAAGGGTAGAAGAGCCTTATATCAGGGCCCAGATTATAACAATGCCGGAGTTTATAGGATCTATCATGACACTGGCAATGGATAAACGTGGTGAACTCACCAAGCAAAATTATTTAACGACCGATAGAGTCGAATTGACTTTTGAAATGCCATTGGCAGAAATCGTATTTGACTTTTATGATAAATTAAAATCGATATCAAGGGGTTACGCGTCATTTGACTATACTCCAATTGACTACAGGAGCTCGGACCTGGTCAAACTCGATATCAAGTTAAACGGTGATAATGTGGATGCAATGTCATCCCTGGTGCACAGGTCGAAAGCGGATTCATTTGGTCGTCGAATTTGCAAGAAACTTAAAGATTTACTGCCCAGGCAACAATTCCTGATTGCTATACAGGCTGCTATAGGTCAAAAGGTCATTGCAAGAGAAACGATCAGTGCGATGCGTAAAGATGTGACCGCCAAATGTTATGGTGGTGATATCACGCGTAAACGAAAATTACTGGAAAAGCAGAAAAAAGGAAAGAAGAAAATGAGACAGATCGGAACAGTCCAGGTGCCTCAAAAAGCATTCCTGGAAGTTCTGAAAATCAATGACTGATTTCTAATCCATTTCAAATGTATAGCTTACAATTTTCATGATCGGCCGATTGGTTTCCGGGTCTGTATTTTCAAGATAGATATCTATTTCTATTGTTTCGGAAGCTTCCTTCTCGGAACTGTCAAAAACAGCGTGAATTGTGCCTTTTTCACCAGGGGCAACTGCTTTCCTGGGCCAGTCCAGCGTGGTGCATTCGCAAGCAGACACTAGTTCAATTTTTATCGCTTCGTTACCATCGTTAATAAAATCGAAATTGAGTTCTCTTTTTTCTCCCCTTATTACTTTACCAAGTTCCTGGTGGGGATCATCAAAAGTCATTTTTACAATTCTCTGGGCATCTGCAAAAGTGATAGCTTCCTGATCTACGTAATAATCAGTGCTATTATATGATGAAACATCGCCCGGAATTTGCAATAATAATGTCAAGATGAATAGAATCATTTGCCTGTGTTGATTACAGTTCAAATTTCTGTTTTTAAAACAGGTTTTTCAGCTAACAAAAAGTTAAAGTCAATTCTTGCCAAAATCATTGAACATACTCGCCAGTGGATCCTTGAACTGCATACTTCTGATAAGAAATTGCTTGCTGATCACCTCATATTCAGTAAGACCATGAAGGATCAGTTCTTTAAGTAAATATTTGTGCTGATCATCGATCTTCATTTTCTGAAGTATTGTGTCAAGACCAGCTACGGCATCGAGCATGGCTTCATATTGCTTTTGGTCCGCGTCATTCAACAGATCAAGTTCATTTCCATCACTGAACCATTTTCGGACTTCACGGTAAATATCATCCTGTTCTTTTCTCTGTGCCAAATCCGGGTGTTCAAAGTAATCAAGGAAAAGTTCTTTTAGTGCACCACTAATGAGGTGCAGTGCGACATTATACGGACCTTCCTGTTCTCCTTCATAGACCAATTCAACCTTGCCGGTAATAGATGGAATAACACCCCAGAAATCCGAGATTCTTGCAACGGCATTCTTTTCGCGGTTCTTCAACATCCGTCTTTCAATATTACTGTAAAGATTTTCAAGCGCAGAAATACTCAACCTGGCGGAAACACCACTTTTTTCATCTATGTACTCACTTTTCCTTGCTTCGAAAACAACCATTTCCAACAAGTCCTTGATGAGTTCTGGAATAATGATATTGTTTCTTACATCTTCCGGTGTGGCGATTTCCTGTTTGGTTATACTTTTAGCGATATCAAGAGTCTTGGGGTAATGGGTCAGGATCTGGCTTTCAATCCGATCTTTGAGGGGTGTGATAATACTCCCCCTGTTTGTATAATCTTCCGGATTCGCGGTGAATATGAACAGGATGTCCAGGGGCAGCCTGATTTTGAATCCCCGGATCTGGATATCTCCCTCCTGTAAAATATTAAATAGCGAAACTTGTATCCTTGCCTGCAAGTCGGGCAGTTCATTCAACACAAAAACAGAACGGTGTGAATGCGGGATCAGTCCGTAATGTATAACCCTGGGATCAGAATAAGGAAGCTTCAGCGATGCCGCTTTGATGGGATCTACATCTCCGATAAGATCAGCAATACTCACATCCGGTGTGGCCAGCTTTTCAACATACCTGTCATCGCGGTGTATCCATTCTATTGGTGTATCATCACCAAGCTCTTCAAGGATGCTTTTGGCATGATCGGTTATAGGATGCAAAGGATCTTCATGTAATTCAGAATCTTTGATCACCGGGATATATTCATCGAGCAGTCCTGTGGTCAACCTGGCTATCCTTGTTTTTGCCTGACCTCTCAACCCGAGAAGCAGGATATTGTGTCTTGACAGCAGTGCTCTTTCCAGGTCAGGTAATACTGTGTCTTCGAATCCAAGGATACCTTCATAATTCGTACTGCCTTCAGATATCATATTCTTCAGATTGTCCCTGATCTCATCTTTGATACTACGGTATTGGTATCCCGAAGCTTTGAGTTCTCCTAATGTGTGTATGTTTTTGTGATTCATTAAAAGTATGCTTTGTGTGTTTTTTAACTTTATGCTTTAGGCGAGACGCCTAAAGCAACCGCTTGGTTGTTTCGGGCCTCCCCTCGGTTGTTTCAGGCGTCCCCGCCTGAAACTGAAAAACCTCCCCGCCTGAAACTGCAAATCAGTTCCGCTTTCTTCTCTTGTTATCTTTATAATCCATAAATATAAACTCCCCAAGCCCTTGCAGGGAGCTATAAAATGCTTTTCCATTATTTGCCCTGGTAAACTGGTCAACAAATTTCACAAGGTATGGATCCCTTGCAATCATAAAGGTGGTGATTGGGATTTGCAGTTTCCTTGCTTTGGTTGCCAGTCCAAGGGTTCGGTTTAAAATTTTGCGATCAAGACCAAAAGCATTTTTATAGTACTTTTTACCTTTTTTGATACAGGTCGGTTTGCCGTCTGTGATCATCATGATCTGTTTATTGGGATTTTTTCGTCTTCTGAGAATGTTCATAGCCAGTTCCAGGCCGGCGACTGTATTGGTATGATATGGTCCTACCTGGAGGTAAGGCAGATCCTTGATCTGAATTTGCCAGGCATCATTACCAAATACTATGATATCCAGGCTGTCCTTTGGGTATCGTGTGATAATGAGTTCAGATAATGCCATAGCAACCTTCTTGGCAGGTGTGATTCGATCTTCACCATATAGTATCATTGAATGTGAGATATCAATCATCAGTACAGTACTTGTCTGCGACTGGAAGAAGGTTTCATGTACCTCAAGATCGTCCTGGGTCAGTTTGAAATCATCCAAACCATGATTGATTTGTGCATTTTTCAGTGATTCAGAAATACTAATCTTATCAAGTTTATCTCCGAATTGAAATGGTTTTAATTCTGAAGTGTACTCGTCACCGGAACCTGTGGCACGGGTATTATGTTTGCCACTCCGTGATTTTTTAAGCTGATCAAATATTTCATCAAGGGCATGCCGTCTTAACGAGACTTCCATTTTCTTAGTCGGGTTATAATCGCCCCCAAGCTGTTTCCCTTTTTGTTTGGAAATATATCCTTTTGAAATAAGGTCATCGATGAAGTCAGCAATACCATAATCATCCGGGGTGATATTATGCTCGTTATCAATTTCTGTCATCCATGATAATGCTTCATCGACATCCCCTGAAGTGTGAATAAGCAATTCCTTGAATAGCTCAAGAAGTTTTTCAAATGGGTTATCATTTGGCTCATTGATATAATTCGAGAATCTGTATCCAAGCATAGATTTAAACTGATAAGCATCCTGAAAATACAAAGGACCTAAACTTAACGCTTAAGGTCCTTAATATGTTTAATCCTTACAAAGTTCTATTTCAATTTGAACTCTCCGTTGCCGACATTGAAGCCATTGTTATAAATGGCAATCTGGAACATCCCTTTACCCAGCGGAAAATTAGGCTTCCAGTCCAGGCAAGCTGTCAGATCTTCATTATTGTATTCGACTTTACCTGATGCAGTGTACATCACAGTTTCTCCAGACAGCTTATCGGTGAGCATGCCTGAACCAAGTTCTTCGACATAGAGTACCTCTCCTGATGGAGCGGTGTACCTGATGAAGAATTCCTGTTCTCCAGCAGGTGTTATTACATTGGTTTCTGTTGTGAAACAGGCACGCAACATTTCAATCCTTTTGGCACGATTTCGTTTGGCAATATCTCCATTGTCTTTTATATCATAACCCTGGACTTCAATAAAATTTATCTTGATGGCTTCTGCAATTTCGACTTTGGTAGAAAGTTGTTCATTACTGCTACTAAGGTTTTCATTTTCATTGGAGAGCATATCTCTCATTGAATCCAGTTTACTGATGCGGCTTTTGTTTATGACTGCTTCAGCTGTCAGGGATGTATTTTCAGCCTGCAGGTTTTGGTTTTCCGCTGAAAGGTTTTCGTTTTGTGACTTCAGAGTATTGATCTCAGAGAGATACTGGTTCGCCATGCTTTTGAACTTGTTGAGTTCTTGCCTGGCTTTTCCAAGTTCTCTTTCACTCCAGATCAATCCACTGATCTTTTTCTTTTGTACTGCAAGTTCTTCTTTCTGAGTATCAATGAGGGTATTTAACTCCTGGTTGTCACTTCGCATATCCTCGAGATCTTTCAAAGCATCCTCATAATCCTGGTCGAGCTCTGTATTCAGTTTTTCAAGTTCGAGGAATGCAGATTTTTTATCATTTAGTTCGCCTTTCAAATTTGAATTGACAATCCATTGGTATGCATTTAAAGCTAGCAAGACAAGAATTAATATTATTCCAAGAAGTGATTTGGAATTATTGGACTTTGGACTCATCAAAATAATTTTGGTAAATATGACTGAATATGTTAACAAATAAAAACAGAATGAAGTAAATTGGGGGTAAACCATCAAATAATACTTAATTATCTAGTGGTTTAACCTAAATCATATAGTATGGCTTCATTAGTAAAGAATATCTCTGATATCCTCTTCCTGGATATCGAGACAGTTAGTTTGTTTCCTTCCCTCGATCAGGCCCCGGATGAGATCTGGCCTCTCTGGACGAAAAAAGCAAAACAAATTTTACGAAAGCAGGATGTTTCACAAGAAGAGGCAGCTCAATTGTATGTTGAGAAAGCCGGGATTTATTCCGAATTCGCAAAAGTTGTTTGTATCTCCGTCGGATTCTTTCGAAAGGAAAATAACGAGATCGAAGAATTTCGATTAAAGACATTTTATGAAGAAGACGAGCACTTTCTTCTACAAGGATTCAGCAACCTTTTAAATGCACATTACAGATTGCCTTTACGCTCATCTCTGTGCGGGCACAATATCAGGGAATTTGATGTGCCTTTCATTTGCAGGCGAATGCTGATGCAGCAGGTTGATATTCCTCCCTTGATTGATCTCGCAGGAAAAAAGCCCTGGGAAACGCCACAGATACTGGATACGATGCAATTATGGCGATTTGGAGATATAAAGAATTATACTTCACTTGACTTGCTGGCTTCCAGTCTGAATATTCAAAGCTCTAAAGGAACTATGAGTGGTGCAGATGTACATCAAGCATACTGGATTGATAAGGATTATCTCGGAATAATAAAATATTGTGAAGAAGATGTAAAATGTGTCGCCAGGGTGTTTGCCAGGATCATGCAGATTTCGTTGCCTCCCGATATCCGCTATAAAACAATGACGGTTTTTAACAGGGAGTTACCCTGATAATCATCCGGGTATCAGTCCGGGCTATTATTGGGTTGTGAAATCTTACGGTCTTTAGCTAATGAAGATATCCATGATATGAATAATGACTTCAATTAGTTCTGAGGCAAGTTTAATATTTATATTTTTGGAGATATGAAAAAATACCTGCTTGCGCCTTCAATTCTTGCTGCCGATTTTGGGCAACTTGACAATGAAATTGAATTTCTGAATCAATCCCTGGCAGACTGGATTCATATTGATGTCATGGATGGTTCTTTTGTCCCCAATATTTCTTTTGGCCAAATGCTGGTTAAACAAATGAAAAAGAATGCCCGCTTACCACTGGATGTCCACCTTATGATCGTAGATCCGGAAAAATACGTGGATTCATTTATTGAAGCAGGAGCGGATGTTGTCAGTTTTCACCTGGAGGCCACAAACCATGCACACCGGCTTATTCAACATATACAAGCACAGGGAATAAAAGCAGGAGTTGCCATCAATCCTCAAACCAGTGTGGATGCGTTGGATGATATTCTTGAGGACGCAGATTTGATTGTTTTGATGTCGGTAAACCCGGGTTTTGGCGGACAAAAGTTTATATACAGAACCATGGAAAAGCTCAAGACACTGAAATCGAGGATCATGGAACGAAATCTTAATACTATGATTGAGATAGACGGAGGTGTGGGATTGCAAAATGCATCAGTACTGATCGAACACGGTGCCGATGTACTGGTTGCTGGTAGTGCCGTATTCAAATCTGAAGACCCTGCACTCACGATAGAAAGAATGAAAGGTATTGAAGTTGGAAACTTTGAAATATAAGTCACTGATATCTTTCGAATGAAAAACCTGGTCATTTCATGTTGTTTTATATTTATCAGCCTCCAGGCTTATTGCCAGGATAAGGCTTCAATTTTTGGTTATGTCAAAGATATTGACACCGGTCAGCCAATAGAATTCGTTTCGGTATATGTCAAGGATTCAAACAACTCGGTAGAAACCGATGTGTACGGAGAATACAAATTGGTGGTAGATGCTGGTTCTCCGGTCACTATCGTTTATACCAGGATCGGCTATATCGAAACTGAATATTTTCTCAAACGTCCCCTGGCCGATGAAAAGCGCAATGTAAATATCAAACTTGCTCCCGAGGTTTCAGACATAGATGTGGTCATTCGATCGAGTAAAATTGAAGATGTTGGAATGGTACAAGAAGAAGTAACCGAGTTAATTAAATTACCGACAGCCAGCGGGAACTTTGAAAGTATATTGCCTCATATTGCCCTGGGTACCTCCGGTGGTACTGGAGGAGAACTTAGTTCACAGTATAATGTGCGCGGCGGAAATTATGATGAGAACCTGGTCTATGTCAATGATTTTGAAATATTCAGGCCCCAACTGATCAGGAGCAGTCAGCAGGAAGGTTTATCGTTTCCCAATATTGATCTGATAAGAGACGTATCATTTTCATCCGGAGGATTTGAAGCCAAATATGGAGATAAGATGTCTTCAGTACTTGACATCAGGTACAAACGTCCTGATAAATTTGGAGCTTCCGCTTCGGCAAGTTTTCTTGGTGCCTCTGCACATATTGAAGGAAGCAAGAGGATAGGCAAAAATGCATATAACAAACTCAGGTACCTGACAGGAGTGCGCTATAAAACAACAAGATATTTATTGGGATCCCTGGATGTATCAGGTGAGTATTCACCTGATTTTGCGGATATCCAATCTTTTGTTTCCTATGATATAAGCAAGAGTTTGCAGCTTGGTGCCTTAGTGAATTACAACCAGAGTAAATTTAGTTTTATTCCGAAAGAAAGAGTATCGGCCTCGGGGCTCTTTACCCAGGTTCTTCAGCTGCCAACTGTCTTCGAAGGACAGGAAGTAAACGAATATCTCAATGGTATGGGAGGTGTATCGCTGACTTTTATTCCCGAGCGAGAACATAATCCGATGTTTCTGAAATTGCTGGCTTCCTATTATGATAATTATGAGAGCGAAAGTTTTGATCTCCTTGGATATTATCGTCTAAGCCAGGTTGAGTTTGATCTTGAAGGCGATGGAACAGTTAATGAGGTTGGCGTTCTTGGCGTAGGTACGCAACATATATATGCCAGGAACCGGCTAAAATACAATATTTCCAATGTTGAGTTAAAGGGAGGAATAGAATTACAATCTGACAGTGACCGGATCAATAACTTACTGCAGTTTGGTTTAAAGTTTCAATCCGAGAATATCGATGACCGCTTGAGTGAATGGGAGCGTATCGATTCGGCAGGCTACTCATTACCTTATAATGAGGAATCTGTTTTATTATACGGAGTGATCAAATCAGAAAACGAAATATCATCCAACAGGGTACAGG
>JABDPK010000239.1 GCA_013042795.1 Saprospiraceae bacterium
TGGTATACCATCGGATATATGGTTTGAAGGTGTCGCTATTTTTAAGCATTCTGACCTGGTAATCATAAATAGCTTTTCGGCATTCATCAGAGCCGATTGTATCCAGGAAAGTATAGATTCTTTGATCTTCATCACTGTAGTTGACCGGGGCTACGTAGGGTATGGACACATCAACATCATCAGGATAAAAATACTTGTAAAAAATAGTCGTTGTTCCTCCTTTGCTGATACCTGTACTTATCCATTTACCATTGTAGATTTTTCTAAACAAGCTATTTATGTGGTGGAGGTCAGCTGTGACCTGTTCAAAATTAAGATAGTTGTAATCCAAACTGTCCGGAACAGATTCACCAAAATACCGGTGTTCTACATTTAACTGGTTGGCATCTGCTATTCTTGACACCTCTGTAATGACATTGCTGCCTCGGGAATAGCCATTGGTAATAATAGCTGTGTGCTTGTCATATCCTCTATGGCTGAGATATACTTTTTGGTAGAAGTGTCCTCTGTCCGGGTTTTTGTGGTCCAGTGGTTGTTTGATCTTTAGCTTATATGCTGATTTAAAACCTTCCGGGGTTTGGATCTTCTCAAAAATCACATCAGGCAATTCAAAGAGCCTGGTCTCCAGATCAGTTTGAGAACCGGCAGAAAAAGAAAACATTATGAACAGGGCGAACAGTTGAAGTCTTTTCATATTTTGAATTTTACCAAGCTCAAAAGTAATCATTATAAAGTGACTGATCTATGGAGCTAATTACTGTTTGTCTGGAACATCTAAGCCTGACTATACTTCGGGAGGCCTGTTTTTCTTTTTATCTTTCTGCATGTTTTTTCAATTGCTTTCCTTCTTTCTGTTTACCGGCATGGTTGCTTTTTTTGCGTGGTATCAAATCAGAAAGAGTGACACAAGTTCTAAAGATGGATACTTCCTGGGTGGAAGAAGTCTTAGCGGTATTGTCATTGCCGGGTCTTTGCTTTTGACAAATATTTCAACCGAACACCTGATAGGTATGAATGGGTCTGCCTATGAGAACGGGGCCATGATAATTGCCTGGGAAGTTACATCGGCGATTGCCCTTGTGATTGCAGCAATATATTTTGTCCCCCGATATTTGAAAATGGGGATCACAACAATTCCAGAATTTCTTGAAAATCGCTTCGACCAACAAATGCGCATGTTAATTGCGTTTCTTCTAATCATTTCATTTGTGTGCACCATACTTCCTATTGTTTTATATACAGGTGCGATTAACGTGGAAAGTATCTTCAACCTGTCTGAAACACTAGGGATCACGCAGAAACAAAGCTTATGGTTGACCGTCATGGTCATAGGAGCAATAGGATCAGTCTATGCTATATTCGGGGGATTAAAGACCATTGCCCTTACCGATACAATTAATGGCTTTGGTTTGATTATTCTTGGTCTTTTAATTCCTGCTATTGCCCTTGCAGATATAGGTGAAGGTAAGATGACTGAAGGTCTGGTCAGGGTGTTTGAAAATAGTCCACAGAAATTCAATGTCATTAGCCTTGAACCTTCGGTCGGGCCAGGTTCACGAATGGCTATTCTACCTTTCGCAGTATTGTTTACGGGGCTTATTATCAACCAGTTGTATTTCTGGACAATGCATCAGTCTATTATCCAAAGGGCACTAGGAGCTGCAAGCCTGAAAGAAGCACAGAAAGGACTGTTGTTCACAGGAGCACTAAAGATCCTGGTTCCCTTGATTGTTGTTTTGCCAGGGATCATTGCGTATTATTATTTTGGTGACAGCATGCTGAATCAGCAGGATAGTGTATACCCGGAATTGGTTAAGAAGGTGCTTCCTGAATGGATGACCGGATTGTTTATAGCTGTAATTATTGGTGCTATTTTCAGTACATTCAATTCTGTTCTTAACAGCGCGGCAACAGTGTTTAGCTTTGATATTTATGACAAGATCCGAAAAGACAGGAATCAGAGTGATATTGTCAGGACAGGAAAAAAGTGTTCCGTAATACTTGCCATTGGTTCGATGATCATTGCCCCATTTGTGGCTAATGCACCTTCGGGCTTATATCAATTGTTGCAGCAGCTCAACGGCATCTTTTTTATTCCAATGGCAACGGTAATTCTTGCCGGATTCGTGTTTAAAAGCGTTTCTGCAGCAGGCGCCAAAGCAGGGTTGTTTTTTGGACTGGCTTTTTATGTGATTCTAAATTATGTGATCAAAGTAGAAATGCATTTTGTACACATATGGGGACTGGAATTTGTGTTAAACCTGATTGTCATGCATCTTGTCTCGCTGTATTACAAACCAAAGAAATCATTTTCTATCCGGGATGTCGGGATCGTTGAAGTGGAACCATGGAGGTTTACAAAACCGATGTCTGTCATTCTTATTGTAGTGACCGTTCTTATATATATTTTATTGGGAAATGTTGGATAGATCAAAGGCATACGATATCGTTTGCATAGGTCATATTTGTCATGATCTGATTGATGAAGGTTTTAAAACCGGGGGTGCAGTCTATTTTGCGGCTCTTGAAACGATTAAAAGCAAGAAAGAAGTGTGCGTGCTTACCAGTATTGACCCGCATGATATATCATTGAAGGAAATTTGTAATAAGGGGGTAGTCGTCATGAACCAGGAGAGTAAGCACACAACATGTTTCATAAACCAGTATGTCGACGATAAGAGAGTCCAGTTTTTACCGGTGCTTGCAAGCAGCCTGAGGACTGAATGGATATTGAGTCATCTTCCAAAATCAAAAGCCGTTTTTATTTGTCCTGTTGCAGATGAAATCGATGTTGGAATTCTGGAAAAGATAGAATCCGGTTTTCTGGCGTGTTCAATTCAGGGTTGGTTGCGCAAAAGAAATGAAAATGGTCAAGTCGTTCCAAAGAGTATGGGTTGGAACAAACTAAAATACGCTGACGTCATTTTTCTAAGTTATGAAGACATCGATGGCCTGGATGATGCATTGGCAGAATTATGTCTTTTAGACAACATAATTGTGGTTACTGATGGGGATAAAGGAGCAGATATATTTATCAACGGGAACAAGCAACACTTTCCTGCTGTGCCCTCCAAGCTTGTCGATCCTACGGGAGCAGGAGACATTTTTGCGACAGCCTTCATAATCAGATACCTCCAGCACAATGACCTAAGCGATGCTATGATTCATGCACACCTGGCAGCGTCAGAACATATTGCAAAAACAAGGTAATAAACCAGGGTAATAGTGCTTGTTTATCGACGGTGTACTGTCGAGGATATAGACATGTTCCCTGCTATTGGAAAGCGTAATCCGCAAGCAGGGAAACAGTTATGTTATTAAATTTTAAATTCAATTCCCTGAGCCAGGGGTACTTCAAGGCTGTAGTTGATTGTATTGGTTTGTCTGCGCATATAAGCCTTCCAGGCATCTGATCCTGATTCCCTTCCGCCGCCAGTCTCTTTTTCACCGCCAAAAGCACCACCAATTTCTGCTCCGCTGGTACCGATATTTACATTGGCGATCCCGCAGTCAGAACCGGCTGAACTCAGGAATAATTCGGCTTCTCTCATATTTGTCGTCATTATGGCAGATGACAAGCCTTGTGGAACATTATTCTGAATATCAATAGCATTTTTCAGCCCTCCCCGATATCTGACCAGGTACAGGATAGGTGCAAAAGTTTCATGTTTGACGATAGGATAACTTGCTCTGACTTCAGCGACACATGGTTTGACATAGCAACCGCTACCGTAACCCCGGCCCGTCAATACACCGCCTTCAATAAGAAATGAACCACCTTGTTCTTTTATCTTTTCAATACTATCCATATATTTTTCAACGGCATCTTTGTCGATGAGCGGTCCTACATGGACTTTTGGATCAAGGGGGTTCCCGATCTTAAGATGCTTATATGCTTTGCTAAGAATCTTCTTGACCTTATCGTATTGAGAATCATGAATAATAAGCCTCCTGGTGCTTGTACAACGTTGACCACAAGTTCCAACTGCTCCAAAAACAGCGCCTGACAAAACAAGATTAAGGTCCGCATTCGGTGTAATGATTATAGCATTATTGCCACCCAGCTCCAGGAGTGATTTACCCAATCTTTGAGCAACGGTTGTTCCGACTATTTTACCCATTCTTGTACTTCCGGTAGCAGAGATCAGGGGTATACGATTATCAGTTGTCATATATTCTCCAACCGTGTAATCACCATTAATAATACAGCTGATTCCTTCAGGAACATCGTTTTTCTTCAATACATCCATCAGGATATTGTGGCATGCAACAGCACATAAGGGTGTTTTTTCGCTTGCTTTCCAGATGCAAACGTCTCCACAGACGAGAGCGATCATTGAGTTCCATGACCAGACTGCAACAGGGAAGTTAAATGCAGAAATAATACCTACGATTCCAAGCGGATGCCATTGTTCATACATCCTGTGGGAAGGTCTTTCACTATGCATGGTAAGACCATATAGTTGTCTTGAAAGGCCAACAGCAAAATCACATATATCTATCATTTCCTGAACTTCTCCCCAGCCTTCCTGCAAGGATTTACCCATTTCATAGGAAACCAGGCGTCCAAGGGCATCTTTATTTTTTCTAAGTGCATCACCGTATTGTCTTACGATTTCACCCCTTTTGGGTGCTGGTGTGGTTCTCCAGGAAGAAAAGGCACCCTGAGCCTTTTTAACAACCTCTTCATATTCTTTTCGGGTTGTGACATTTACACTTCCAATATATTTTCCGTTTACTGGTGAATAAGAGTCGATGACAGTACCATCTCCATCCATTTTTTCAAGTCCGGTAAATGTTCCGGGATTATTTTTTTTCAAGCCAAGAGCTTTCAGAAATGTTGTATCCATGTGTTGTTATTCTTTGATCGCAAATGTATAAAAAGCAGCGCATCGTAATGGTAATTTTGACAATTTGGCATAAAATATATTTGGTATAATATCTGACGTTATAATTTGAACAGAAATAAGTGAGTTATAAATAGATTACAGGTTAACTCTTATCTTCACAACCTGTTAAACAAGCGATAATATGTTAAACGTACTAAAAAAGGTTTTTGGGACTAAGTATGACAAGGATGTCAAAGGCATTATGCCTTACGTGGAAAAAACCAATGAATACTTTGAGGAATATCATGCATTGAGCGATGATGAACTCAGAAATATGACCATAGAATTCAGAAAAAGAATTTCGGATCATCTAAAAGGCATTGACCAGGACATTAAACACCTTGAGGAAGAAGCTGCAAAAGAAGAGGATCTTGGACATCGAGAAGAGATATATATACAGATCGATGAAATGAAAAAAGATCGCGACAGTCACCTTGAGGATATACTCATGGAAATACTGCCAGAAGCTTTTGCCGTTGTCAAGGAAACTGCAAGCCGGTTTTCAAATAGCACAGAGATAAGGGTTAAAGCTACAGAACATGATCGGAATCTGGCAGCATTTAATGACTATATCAATATTGATGGAGATACCGCGGTTTGGAAAAACAGCTGGACAGCAGCAGGAGGCGATGTAACATGGAATATGGTTCACTATGATGTACAGCTTATTGGAGGGTTTGTACTTCATACAGGTAAGGTTGCGGAAATGCAGACAGGAGAAGGAAAAACACTTGTTGCAACCCTTCCGGCCTATCTGAATGGATTATCAGGACAAGGGGTACACATTATTACAGTAAACGATTACCTGGCCCGCAGGGACAGCGAATGGGTTGGTCCTATCTTTGAATTCCTGATGATGACTGTTGATTGTATTGACAAATATCAACCACACTCACCCGAAAGGAAAGCAGCATATAAGTGCGATATTACCTACGGAACCAATAATGAGTTCGGGTTTGATTACCTGAGAGATAATATGGTGCGCTCTCTCGAAGAAAGAGTTCAGCAAAAACATCATTATGCTATGATTGATGAGGTAGATTCAGTCCTCATTGACGATGCAAGGACACCTTTGATTATTTCCGGTCCGGTACCCGAGGGCACAGAAGAGCAGGAATACCAGGCTTTAAAACCAAAGGTTGAACGTCTAATGGCTGCTCAAAGAAAAATGGCAACACAATATCTTGCTGAGAGTAAGAAATTATTTAAAACAGGAAATACGGGCTTTGAAGAAGGAGACACAGGTATGCATTTATTGAGAGCCTACCGTTCACTTCCTAAATACCGTCCGTTAATAAAGTTTTTGAGTGAAGAAGGTGTCAAAGCAGTCCTTCAAAAAGCCGAGAACTACTATATGCAGGAGCAGAACAAGAATATGCATCTTGTTGATGATACCTTGTTGTTTACTATTGATGAAAAAAACAGGAATGTTGAATTAACAGATCATGGAGTAGAATACCTTTCAAAAGGGGAGAATGATCCTAAATTCTTCATCATGCCGGATATAGCAAGTGAAATGCAGTTGATAGAAGCAAAAGAAACAGAAGAGGAAATTAATCTTGCAGAAGAAAGATCAGCCCTAATCCAGGACTATTCTATTAAGTCACGACGTCTGCATGCTGTAAGTCAACTTTTAAAAGCTTACACTCTTTTTGAAAAGGAAGAGGAATACGTAGTTATTGAGGGACAAGTAAAAATCGTAGATGAGCAGACTGGTCGTATGATGGAGGGACGAAGGTACTCGGATGGTTTACACCAGGCACTCGAAGCCAAGGAGAATGTTAAAGTTGGTGATATTACCCAGACATACGCTACTATCACATTACAGAATTATTTCAGGATGTACCACAAGTTGGCGGGTATGACAGGTACAGCTGAGACAGAAGCACATGAATTGTGGGAGATTTATAAGCTTGATGTTGTGGTCATTCCGACAAACAGACCAATTGTCAGGGATGACAGGGAAGACCTTGTTTACAAGACAGCCAGGGAAAAATACAATGCCGTCATTGATGAGATTGAACATCTGACATCGAATGGCCGTCCGGTACTTTTGGGAACAACGACAGTTGATATTTCTGAGAAACTAAGCCGGATGTTGAACCTTAAAGGTATTTCACACAATGTACTGAATGCTAAACAACATCAAAGAGAAGCGGAGATCGTCGCAGAAGCCGGTAAGCCAGGCAGGGTGACAATTGCAACTAATATGGCTGGTAGAGGAACAGATATAAAGATCAACCAGGAGGTCAAAGATGCAGGGGGACTGGCAATTATTGCTACGGAAAGACATGATTCAAGACGGGTAGACAGGCAGTTGCGTGGTCGTGCCGGAAGACAGGGAGATCCTGGTACTTCCCAGTTCTATGTGTCATTGGAGGATAAACTGATGCGTTTGTTCAATTCAGATCGGATTGTGAAAGTAATGGATTCCATGGGTCATCAGGAAGGTGAAGTTATCCAGCACAAAATGATCACAAAGTCAATTGAACGGGCACAGAAGAAAGTAGAGGAAAACAACTTCGGGATCAGGAAAAGGCTTCTTGAATATGATGATGTCATGAACATCCAAAGAGAAGCTATTTATAACAAGAGAAATAATGCGCTATCAGGTGAAAGGCTCTCTGTAGATCTTTACAACATGATTATGTCATTAACCGAGAGTCTTGTTGAGGATCATAAAGCCGGAGGTAATTATGAAACCTTCAAAAATGATAGCTTAAGGGTACTTACTATTGATCCGAGTATTGACGATGCTGATTTCAGCGAGGGAAACACAAATGAGCTTGTCGTTCGTTTTCAAAACCAGGTTCTGGAAGAATATGAAAGGAAATCAGATAAAATTTCGGAGATTTTACTGCCGGTGATCAAGAATGTACATGAAAATGAAGGACACAGGTATAAGCGGATTGCCATTCCTTATGTCAGTTCGAGGAGGGAAAAAGGTCTTCCCATAGCAGCTGATCTCGAACCAGCAGTTGATTCTGGCGGTAAGACAATTATGAAAGACATCGAGAAGGCTATTACATTGGCATATATTGATGAGAACTGGAAGGAGCATTTGCGCTCAATGGATGAATTAAAAGATTCTGTACAGGCAGCTTCGTTTGAGCAAAAAGATCCACTGGTTGTATACAAAATGGAAGCCTACGACGCATTTGAAGAACTGGTTTACAGAATAAATTATGATGTCATTTCGTATCTTATGGGAGGTAAACTTCTGATTGGCAGTCCTGAAGATGTAAAGGAAGCGAAGCAAAGCAAAACTGATTTCAGAAAGGTAAGAACCAGTCGTGAAGATTCAGCAAGAAGGAGAGCTGCTGCGAGTGCGGGACAAGGGCAGGCAAAACCGGAAACATTTAAAAGAACAGAAAAGAAAGTAGGGAGAAATGCACCTTGTCCTTGTGGCAGTGGGAAGAAGTTCAAACAATGTCACGGTAAAGGATAATTAAAAGACATATTACATTTGAATATGATTCGGACACTATTATTTGTACTAATTATGCTTTCTTCTGTAATGGCTATTGGCCAGGTTACAGTCAAGGAAGAACCTATTGTTGCCCAGGCCATGGATACATATATGACCAGAAATTTGGAAGAAAATATTATAAGAGGCTGGCGGATCCAGATTATTACAACAGATGACCGGAGAGAAATGGATCTGGCAAACCAGAAATTTTCCATGCTTTATCCCCATATAAAATATGAGTGGCAACATAATGCACCATATTACCAGGTTAGAATAGGAGCCTATGAAAAAAAAGAAGACCTCGAGGCTTTCCTTCTTGAATTAAAAAAAGAATTTCCATCTGCCATTCCGGTTCAGGATGATATTAAGAAAGAGGATTTAATTGAATCAAATGGATAGAAGAAGAGCAGCAATTTCTATTGACTGGATTCTTCTTTCGGTTTTTTTAGGTATTCTCCTTATTGGATGGCTCATGTTATATTCCGTGAGTTATGTTGGTCCCGGGCTTTGGTTCGACATCAATTCCATCGTTGGACGACAAACTATTTGGATGGGTATCAGCCTCATTGCCTTTATGATGTTTTATACAATTGACTGGCGAATCATAAATACCCTTGCTTTTCCTATTTATGCGTTGAGTTGTTTGATGCTGATCGCAGTTTTGATTTTTGGTCATGAAATCAAGGGTGCTACCTCGTGGTTTTCAGTATTTGGTTTCTCATTCCAGCCGTCGGAAATAGCAAAGTTTGGAACAGCCCTGGGCCTGGCAGCCTATCTGAGTCAGCCATCAGTAAAACTGGATGAACCCAAAGATGTTTTTATCAGTCTTGCATTGATCCTGTTTCCACTAGGCCTTATCATTTTACAACCCGACCCGGGCACAGCAGTTATTTTTATCGCGTTTATAATCCCCTTGTTCAGAGCGGGGTTAAATGCCTCTCTTTATCTTTTGGGATTGTCGCTTGCATTTATTCTTATAGGTTCATTATTATGGACACCTTATTCAATGGTTCTTATTATACTCCTTGTGTCTTATTTTGTCTTTAGCATACAGAATAAGGAAAAGAGATTACCGCTGAGTATCCTTGCGCTGCTCACGTTATTCGCAATTTCCAGTTATAACTATATTGATTATTGGATATTGCTCGGTGTGATTTTCCTTGCAGGTTTTTATTTCTTCTTCCTGGTCTACAAACAAGCCAGGTACCGCTTGATCACCATTGCCACTATTGTTTCATTTTCTTCAATTGGTCTTTCTTTCGGAACGCAATGGGGCTTTGATAATTTTTTGAAACCACACCAACAAGACAGGATAAATGTTTGGTTAAGACCTGAATTATCAGATCCCAGGGGGGCGTTGTATAATATAATTCAATCAAAGACAGCTATCGGTTCAGGGGGCTTTACCGGGAAGGGATTCCTGGAGGGAAATATGACTAAACTCAATTATGTCCCTGAACAATCTACGGATTTTATATTCAGTATTCTTGGAGAAGAACAGGGTTTTTTAGGATCGGTAAGCCTGATTCTATTGTTTACATTATTGGTTTTCAGAATTAGTATAATTGCTGAACGGGCCAACCTTGTATTTATCAGGTATTATGCCTACGGGGTTGCCGGGCTGATATTTTTCCATTTTTTTATAAATATCGGAATGACAACGGGTATCATGCCTGTTATTGGTATACCGTTGCCGCTTATGAGTAAAGGAGGATCTTCATTATTGAGCTTCAGTATTATGATTGCAGTATTGCTTAAAATGGATCTTTCAAGAATCAGGTAACGCAACAATAGGACAACCCCGGATAAGTTGAATAGAT
>JABDPK010000131.1 GCA_013042795.1 Saprospiraceae bacterium
CTTTGGTCCGGGTATTTGATATCTGCAGGATCTATTCCGAATTGCGCTTCAAACTGTGCCCTCGCAATTGGATGATAACCAAAATCGTATTCAGGCATCTGGTGATCCTGGTCAAGCTTATATTTTGGTTGTAATGCATCCCCAAGTATAACATCAACATACCTGACGTAATCAAGGTGGAGGGAAGCCAGACCCTCTGTGTTGAGGATCTTTTTCGCTTTATTGATAATATGTTCTCTGGCATCGGGATGAAAAGGGCTCAGCCATTGGTAGTAGTCGACATAAGGACGAAACTCAAGTGAATTATTTCCATTACGGTTTACAGAATACCATTCAGGGTGTAACATGGCTATACTGTCACCAGGTTGGTTCAAGGTCCACATCCAGGCATGAACCTTTATGTCATACGAATCAGCCATTTTGATAATATGAGGCAGATACTCCATTCTACCTCCAAGTAATATTTCTGATATACCCAAATCGCTATACCCGGCTAATTTATCTTTCCATTGTGTTGAATCATAAGGATGGCCGGTGTTGGTCCAGCTTGAAATGATAAAACTATTATTGGTATTATTTGCGATCGTATTATTGGGAGAATCCTTGCATGATATTATTGCAAATATGACTATCAATGTAATGAAGAGCGCTTTCATGGAATCTTATTTATCACACCTTCTTCGTTGATTATATATGAGAAATCCTGATCGGGAAGGACGCATTTGAGTTCGAACCCATGATGGGTTTTATAGAAATAGGCATTCAGATATTGATCCTTGTCATACATTGCCTTAATCTCAAGACCGGACCAGTAATTTTCATTCATGAGATACTGGAGTTCACCAAACCTGATTTCCCTGAAAAGTGCGAATGTTATTTGCCGGTATAGTTCGTTTGGATTTTTTTTGAATTTGGCATCAATCAGGTGTGCCTTGTGTGTAAATTGTACGATTCCCCATTTTTCGGGTTCATGCATATTGATAACTTTTTGCGGGCTCCATACCCAATTGTACTCAGGAAGAATTTTCCCGTCTACCTGTTTGCGGCGGTATTTTCCCATGATAATTTCGTGGTTCCATTCTACTCGCGAAAAATTCATTCTCCACTGTTCGCCTTCTTTCGGTAGTTTCTTTGGGTTGTTTTTCAACTCCAACAAGCAATCCATTGGAATGGCTAATTCTACAGACCAGAAAATATCCCGGTCAAGTGGATTATTGAGTGTGCCCTCAAATTGTATGGCATGTTTCAAGCCAGGAATATTCCATGTATTGATTGCTTTTCCTCCAACACGATATGGTTTTTGGAGGAGCAGGTCCCATGTAGTTCCAAGTGCATTTATTTCAAGTTCACCATAAATAGTTGATGAAGCAGAGGGATCAATGAATACTTCAAAATTGTTGTTATGGAAGATTACCGCATCATGCATGACCAGGTCAGCCCAGATATGTTCTTCCTCAAGCATAGCAAATACATATAGGTAGTTTTCGTCCCAGAGCAACTTCACCTTTGTATTGTACTTCGGAATTTTTTCTCCTTCGATATCAATAAAATTCTTTGTAAAGGGTGCACGCAACCAGGCTTCTTCGAATGCATTGCCATCTATCTTTATTTCCTGGTCACTTTTAGGAATGATATATTGTTTGGGACTCACAATTTTTTCACTTAAATCAATAGATATAGGTAAGAGCAGAGGATTTTGAACCTTGCAAGAACCAAACAATACGATCAATAGAAACAACATGTATCTCATAACAGCTAAAATAACCAACTCTCATTCAAATAAGCGGTATTTAAAATGGTTTCTCCTTCCTGGGATATTGGTTCATACATAGCTTGAAAAAACCTTGACCTGGTTTCAATATTTCTATTTTCTAATTTCAAAAGCTCTTGTTACATCCAGTGCGAATATCTCTCTCCAGACATTCCATTCATGTCCCCCCGGTACAAGGGTAACATTGTAATCAATATTATTCTTGTCAAGGTGAAGTTTTAAACTATCAATGACCGTAATAATTTCATATTCGTCATCAATGCCTGTTGAAATAAGTAAATGCGCTATCTCTTCAGGTGCATTTATTGGAATATTCGTGTAGGAAAATGAATTCCATATACTATCATTGAATATACTGTCTTTTGCAAAGACATCTATTTTTCTGGATGATGATATACCAGGTGGAACGGGTTCATAAGCAGCAGGAGAAAGTAATATTCCGGAAGAAAAATGATCCGGATATTTAAGAATAAACCTGAGAGCTCCGTAACCTCCGGCCGAATTACCAGCGATAACTCTTTTTTCTTTATTCAGGAAGTCTTGCAAGGAGCTATCTATATGAGGTATAAATTCATCAAAATAAACAGATTCCATGGGGATATGCCGGTTGACATACCAGGAATTAGCCGCATCGAGACTGACAGCGACCACTGGTGGTATCATTTGGTTTTTTATCAGACTGTCCAGGATTGGCTGAACTCTGCCTTCTTCGTATTCGAACCAGTCATCATGATTCCCGCCATGACCATGAAGCAGGTACAACAGGTCATAACCATCGATTGGGTGTTTAGTGTGAGGTCTGTAAACATTATAGTAAATGCTGTCCTCTAACAATCGGCTAAAGAAAGATTTCTTTTCTACCTCTGAATAATATTCAACTTTAGCTTGCTTGCAGGAAGATATGGTGAATAACAAAAGCAGTGTAACCAGTAGATTAAATATATTATTCAGTCTACAAGCCATGTGAGAATTTCGTAGATGGTATGGCACGTTCAAAGATCAATTCGACGCGCTTATAAGGTTCAGACACCACATATTTATCTGCAAACATCTTAAACTGCCATCCTTCTTTTCCATACTCGTTCAATGCTTCCAGGTAATCAGCCCGGACTTTGCCCGACCACATGCTTCGTTTTAAGGTTACAACTTTGTACTCGTATTTCATCATTGTTTACATCTTATTTGTTTTCTTCTAAAATAATTACATCCAATGCTTTATCTCTTATCATTTTGTTTAGATCAGGGAGCATTTTTGTTTTAATTATGGTCCACTCCTCTAATTCAACATCAATCAATTCTGCTATTTCCTCTTTTACTTTTAAGGCTGCATCAGTAGGTGGGAAATCTGTATTACCCATCTGGGACAAGCTATTGAGATGAGCCAGTTTGTTAGTCAGTCGAATCGGAAAATTCAATGGATCCTGCCCTGATTTATTTTGAGTCTGATAGAGGGCTTTTTCAACTTTGGTCATTACAGAATCAATTTCTCCCGCATATGCTTTAATCTCTTCATTTTTAATTTTATCCGTATAGTTTGTCA
>JABDPK010000243.1 GCA_013042795.1 Saprospiraceae bacterium
CCTGGGACCAATGTTCCTTGTATATGGAATGACAACAGGAGCTGCACTAATACTATGGTTTACCAAAGAAGCTGGACAACAGAAGTTATTCTCTAAAATATTACTGGCACTAATCGCCATCGACATATTCTTTATTATTCACCTTTTCATGGGATTCCTTGCAGGCCCGGCCGTACAGGTTGAAGCTGCAGAATTGTTCATCACAGGAGAATACGCCTTGCCATTCTGGGGATTTGTAGTTCTTCTTGGCTTGCTCATTCCTGCTTTAATGGAATTATTATATCTGCGTGGTTTTAAAGTACCAGCCACGATCCCGGTAGCTTTAATTCTTATAGGTGGTTTCCTTTTCAGGTATTTACTTGTTGAAGCAGGTGAAATGACACGTTATCTTTATTAATTTTAAATGATTTCGTATTGTAATATCAAAGATTATGCATTCTGAAATTTGTTATTAAGGATTAAAATCAACAGAATAATGTACCAAAATTTTATTTTATTCTTTTCATTGCTAACCCTGTTGATTGCCTGCAATCCGGGAGATCAAAATACCAGGAATACTACATACGGCCCGGGTGATTTATTACTTGAGATTGCAGACGACCGACGCTTTATCAGTACAGATGATGTGGCAGACCGGATCATAAACAAGGATCCAAGTATTCAATTAATAGATGTAAGATCTGCAAAAGAATATCAGGAATTCGCATTGCCCGATGCCATCAATATTCCCTTAGAAGGCACCTTTGAAGAGTCAGCAAGAACAATTATGAATTTTGAAAAATACACTTTCATATTTTATTCCAATGACGATATACTCGCTGAACAAGTCTGGATCCTCAACCGACGTGCCGGTTGTACGGATTGTTATATTATGAAAGGCGGACTTAATAAATGGGTGGAAACGATTATGGATCCAAAGGAGCCTCCAGCCACAGCTTCTTCAGATATTCAGGAACTGTACAAGTTTCGACAGGCAGCCTCTCGTTATTTCGCAGGGGGAAGCCGTGAGATGAATCCAGAACCTTTTTATGTGGCACCAAAACCAGCAACTAAAAAAGTGGTAAAACTGACACCGAAAAAAGTGGAAGAAGAGGAAGAAGAGGAAGAAGGATGCTGATAATAGTTATAGAATATTGATAAATAACTAAATACATTAAACTGACAAGCCCTATTATGAATATAAAGCATACCAACTGGATTTTAATTTTCATGGTCGTCATCGCTTCCTGCACTCCGCAAGGCAAATCAGACCTGAGCTTTAAACTAAGTCCGGAAGAAACATTGAAGACTATACTTTCCGAAGAAGCATTGATCAGTCCTGACGAAGTGATTCAATTGATCGAAAACAATCAATCAGATTATCAATTGGTCGACCTCCGTTCACAATCGCAATTTGTCAAAGGATCTCTTGAAGGTGCAATAAATATTCCAACGCAGTACCTCTTTGAACCAGACAATCTTAAGAAGATTGCAGATGAGTCCTTTACAACTATACTTTTTGGAGATGATCAACTTGAGGCCAATGGACCGTGGGTACTCCTTCGCCAGTTAGGATATGAGCACCTGAAGGTCATGCAAGGCGGATTCAATTACATTCAGGGTGCAGTTGACAGTGATTATACAGCAGAACAAGCACGCTATGACTATCCTGCAATTTTTAATCAATCTGTCGAAGAAAGCGAATTAGCACTAAAAACGAAGCCCAAACCAAAGCGTATAGTACCTAAAAAGGTCATACCTCTCAAGAAAAAAGTAGTTGAAGAAGAAGAGGAGGAAGAAGAAGGCTGTTAAATCATTATGTAAATAAAAGTCGGATTGATCCCGAATTTTTACACATAGCCAAGTAAAGGCGATAAATTATGGAGATAGCCTTTGTCGTGACCAACTGTTATCATTTTTCAAAGAGTATAGAATTCTATCATGCAATCGATTGGCACGACCCTGCCAGAACTCTACCTTTTGCGGAGACAAGCAATATCCTCCCCAATTCTCCGGACGGGGAACAGACATACCTTGAAATCGTTTTTCTAATTCTTTTGACTTATTTATTAGTTGAGCTCTATCGGATATCACTGTGCTTTGAGCAGATACCCAGCTGCTGATTTGACTTCCTCTGGGACGGCTTGCAAAATAGATGTCGGATTCTTCATTTGAAATTCGACTTATTGTACCTTCGATTCTAACCTGTTTATAGAGTTTCAGCCATAAAAAGGACATAGCAGCATAATTATTCTGATTTATTTCTATCCCTTTTCTACTGTCATAGTTGGTATAAAAAATAAACCCTCTTTCATCAAAACCTTTCAATAACATAATTCTGCTGGACGATTTACCTTCAGGAGTGGCAGTAGAGAGATGCATCACATTGGGCTCAATCAGTTTATTTGAAACCGCCTCATTGAACCAGACTTCAAATTGATCGATAGGACTCTCTTTTAAAGTGGTCTCATTTATACCATTGGAGATATATTCAGTCCTGAAGTTTGCCACCAGTTGCCTGAAAGACTTTTGACGAAATTGCCCACTAAGGGTTTTGAAAATTTTCATATCGCTACGCTTCAAAGTAGTGAAAGGTAAGAAAAACACATGCATGGTTTCAATCCTTTGTTAAATTTCTATTACAAGTTAAACATGATTTCATCCACAAGCGGGCTACAACAAAGCTATATCAGATCTATTTAAGACAATCTCAGACAAGCAAATGAATTCCAACTCTTTCTTCACTAGTTTGATTAAGAATTATTTCCTATGTCCAAAAGACCTGGCTATAATATTACTGATCAATTTGCTTCTCATTATATGACTTTCACAGCGGTTGGATGGGTGGATATCTTTACCAGGAAACAATGCAAAGACATCATCATTGATTCCATGAAATACTGCCAGAAGAATAAAGGATTAGTGGTTCAGGCATATGTCATCATGCCAAGTCATTTACATGTCATTTGGAAAGCCGAAGAAGGATCAATCGGTCTATCTGCGATTATTCGAGACTTCAAAAAACATACCTCGAAAAGTCTTATTTCCTGGGTTTTAAATAATAAAAAAGAAAGTCGTAGGCACTGGATGAAATTGGTATTTAAATATCATGCTAAATACAATAAAAACAATATCAATTATCAGGTATGGAAAAGAGGTAACAGACCTAAGTTACTGTTGTATCCAAACTTCATATATCAGAAATTGTTTTACATCCATAACAATCCTGTAGTGCAGGTATAGTCAGACAACAAGAAGACTATTTATATTCAAGCGCTTCATTTTATATGAACAATGAAAATGAACCTTTACTTGATATTGAGATTATAGATTTTGGATCGCTGCGAGGCTTTGTGATGACCTGAAATTTTATATTATCTATACTACTCCGAGGTTGAAAACCTCGGAGAGTCTGGTCGCTAGTGACGATAACTATTCTATGACCTATATAAATTATGAACTTCGTCAACCGAGGTTTACAACCTCGGTTAAATATAAAATATCACTTAAATTTGATCCAACTCACGAATTACCTATCTCAAATATTCAAACTGATCCAATCCGCCTGTATCTGGCCCAGATTCATATTCCCCTCTTATGAATAATCCAGTTATATTACTAAGTATTGATTGAATCTCGGAATCAGTTGCTTGCTGATTTGATAGATTGAACCAATTACTTGAACTACTTACCTTGACGCGATACTTTGTCCAAGCCAAGCCAGGATAAGAATCAAACAAATAGTAAATTTCTTTACCATCGCCTTGTAGTATAATATCCTTGCTTTCAAACTGTGAACTCATTGCACTATCCTGGATCAACCAAAATGACATGTCACCCCCGAAGAGAGAAGACTGATCGCCTAAAAATTTATCTGGAGCTGAAAAGTACCAGACACCACCAGTGACATCATCCTCTGCAAAAATATAACCAGTATTATCCAATCCATTAAAAGGAGAATAGGAAGCCTCGATATTTGACCCACCTTGTGCATCTCCTGTGATTGTCCATCCATCAACATCATTTTCAAAACCCGAAATTTCAATCTCAGGATCTTGGTCATCATCATCACATGAATCAAAAATTTCACAGCATGAAGTACAGATAAGAGCAAAACCAACCATCAGTAATAATGATGGTATAAAATATAAAGTTTTCATGATTAAAAAGATTTATTAATAAATATGTATTCCGTATGTGAAATGGTAAGCGGTGCAAAAGAAAAGGCAGTACCTCTTCTTGTGTGGATTAATATATATTCCCAAAATGTTACTAAAAAATGATAAGAGTCATAATTGAAAATGAGTATTATCATTATTGAAATATCATTCATTCAGGCCGCTCGCCATCAGATATCATCAATGAGATAGCGGTAGAAGAAAGCGACTTAACTGTCATGCTTAAGCCATAGCGAATACAATTGAAAAGGTCATGCCTCTTAAGAAAAAAGTTGTTGAAAAAGAAGGCTGTTAACATACAAAAACAGCGAGTAAGAAAATGAGCTATACTACTCCGAGGTTGAAAACCTCGGAGAAACTGGTCGCTAGTGACGATAACATTTCTATCACCTATATAAATTATGAACTTCGTCAACCGAGGTTTTCAACCTCGGTTAAATATCAGATCTCAAAACCTAATTAGCCTCTGATTCATCATCCTTGGAAGGTTTCCTGGGCAGCCGCTCATCCATTTG
>JABDPK010000245.1 GCA_013042795.1 Saprospiraceae bacterium
ACATCAAACAGATCGGCACACACACCATAGTCTGCAGCTTTAAAAAACGGGGCTTCCGGATCTTTGTTTATGACGACGATACACTTGCTGCTACTTACGCCTGCCAGATGTTGTATGGCACCTGAAATTCCGGCAGCGATATAGAGATTTGGCTTAATAGCTATTCCGGTTTGTCCTACGTGTTCATGATGTGGTCTCCATCCTGAATCAGAAACAGGTCTGGAACATGCTGTCGTTGCTCCCAGTTCTCGTGCCAGTTCTTCAATAATGTTCCAGTTTTCAGGACCTTTCATACCTCTTCCGGCAGAAACGACCAATTCAGCTTCGGGCAATGGAGCCACATCACCGGCCTGAATATTCACTTCAATAACTTCAACTTTCCTGTCATTTATGGATAATTCAAGATTGCTGACCTCAACATCTTCTGCAACGATTTCCGGCTTGAGTGAGTTGCCTGCCAGGGAAATGACCTTTATGTCTGAATTTATTTCATATTCAGCAAAAGCTTTTCCTGAGAAAACAACTTTTCTGACTTTGAAATTTCCTCCTTCTGTTTCGGGCAACTGGATTACCCCGGACACGACACCGGCATTCAATTTTACACCGAGTCTTCCGAGAAGTGCTTTACCTGAATAATTATGAGTAAGTACGACAAGTTCAGCACCTACTTGTCCGGCCACTTCAGAAATTGCCTGGGCATATGCCTGGCTGTCAAAACTTTCCAGTTGAGAACTGTTGACCTGTATGACTTTTGAAGCACCATATTTTCCCAGTGATGCTGCATCCACAACATTTCCAATAACGAGTGCAACACATTCAGTCCCCATGCTCTGGGCAGTTTTATATCCAAAGGTGACAATTTCGTGAGCTGACTTTTTTATTTTACCATCCTGGTTTTCTGCATATACTAATACCATGATTTTTTTCTTTTTTAGTCTTGTTAAATAACTTTCGCTTCTTCTTTAAGCAACCTTACCAATTCATCCATGTTTTCAGGATCGATCATTTTGACACTTGATTTTTCTGCGGGCAGACTGTATGTGCTTAATTTAGTGCCATCAGATGATTCTACAGCCGGGATAACATTTAATGGTTTTCGCTTTGCCATCATAATTCCTCTCATATTGGGAATCCGTTGTTCTGCCATACCTTTTGCTGCGCTAACTACAAGTGGAAGTTGGGATTTAGACTTTTCAGTACCACCTTCGATCTCTCTGGTAATAATTACATTATCTCCCTCCATGGTTAATTCCCTTGCAAATGACTGGAAGGGTAGTTCAAGAAGTTCTGCGATCATGCTTCCAACTTCAGAACCATTATAGTCTATGGTTTCCTTTCCTGTCAAAATCAGGTCATAATCGTTTCCTTTGGCATAATTTGCTACCTGATCGGCAACAAATCTTGCACCAGTTGCTTCAGCATCGACCCTGATAGCTTCATCAGCTCCAATAGCCAATGCCTTTCTTATAATAACATCATTTGATGCCGGTCCTACATTGATTACTGTGACAGTACCTCCCAATTCTTCTTTTAATTCAAGGGCTCTTACCAGGGCAAACCATTCGTCATATGGGTTCAGAATGAATTGTACACCATTCGGATCAAGAGCTGTATTATTATCAGTAAATGCAATCTTCGCAGTTGTTTCCGGTGTTTTACTGATACATACTAATATCTTCATTCGTAATTTTTTTTAATTATTTAATCTGGTATTTAGCCACTTACCAGTTTTATTATCAGATATTTTCAACTTCCTGGTTTTATCCAGGTATATTTTCAATGCCACTTTCGCAGCTATTTCCTTTTCTTTTTCCTGCGCTTTCAGGATCGCGGATACATCAAAATAATTATCTACAAAATGTGTATCGATCTCCCCATTGATGAAATTTTCATGAGCAAGTACAAATTTTCCGAATTCAAGCGTTGTAACCACGCCATTGATCGTATAATTATCAATAGCATAGCTTAATCGTTCAATGGCCGATTTTCTGTCTTTTCCATATCCGATCAGTTTGGAAATCATCGGGTCATAGTATATGGGTATTTCCATACCTGCTTCATATCCATCATCAATCCTGATTCCGTTACCCTCCGGTCTTTTATAATCTTCCAAGACACCAATATTCGGTAAAAAATTGTCAAATGGGTTTTCTGCGTATACACGCAATTCAATGGCATGTCCATTTATTTCCAGGTCATTTTGCTTGATAGAAAGTACTTCACCCCTGGCCACACGAATTTGTTGTTCGACCAGATCTATTCCGGTGATCAATTCTGTCACAGGGTGTTCGACCTGCAAACGTGTATTCATTTCAAGAAAGTAGAATTTATCGTTTTCGTCATACAGGAATTCTACTGTACCTGCACCGACATAATTACATGACTGAGCTACTTTAACAGCTGCTTCACCCATTTCTTTTCTTTTCTCTTGAGTCAATACGGTTGAGGGTGCTTCTTCCACCACTTTTTGGTGTCTTCTCTGAATACTGCATTCCCTTTCGAATAGATGGATTGTATTACCATGTTTGTCTGCAAGGATCTGGATCTCAATATGTCTCGGAGATTCAATATATTTTTCTACGAATACTGAACCATCACCGAAAGCAGACTGTGCTTCGCTGACAGCCCGTTTCATCTGTTCAGCGAGACTACTTTCTTCCTTAACTATTCTCATGCCTTTGCCACCACCTCCGGCAGATGCTTTGATTAATACAGGAAAGCCAATCTTTTTGGCTATCGCAATGGCCTCTTCTGGATTTTCAATTGCTCCATCTGCTCCTGGTACCATCGGAATTTCATACTTACTCACTGCTTCCTTTGCAGCAAGCTTGCTTCCCATAATTTCAATCGAATATGAGGAAGGACCTATGAAGACGATGCCTGCTTTTTCCACTTTCCCAGCAAACTCCGCATTCTCACTCAGGAAGCCGTAACCAGGGTGGATTCCATCAGCACCTGTTGATATTGCTGCATCAATAATTGTGTCCATTTTAAGATAAGATTCGGAAGAAGGGGCCGGACCAATAAAAACTGCTTCATCAGCAAATAATACATGTGGTGCATTCCTGTCAACCTCGGAAAAAACGGCGACCGTTGAGATACCCATTTTTTTTGCTGTTTGCATAATGCGCAATGCAATTTCCCCTCTGTTGGCTACAAGAATTTTCTTCATTATTCAATTTATCTAAGCCATTTCAATAATAACTTCGTTCTTATCTACTTTTGCTCCTTTTTCCAGTAAAATCCGTTTCACTTTTCCGCTCCCCGGTGCTTTAATTACATTCTCCATTTTCATGGCTTCAAGAATCAGAAGAGTGTCTCCTTCTTCAATATCCTGCCCTTCAGATACCTGGATTTCGAGAATCAAACCTGGCATAGGTGCTTTAAGTTCTTTAAATGCCTGTATTTTCTTATCAGCATATCCCATTGCTTTGATCAACTGATCCATTTTATCTTCAATACGAAAATGATAGACGTTGTTGTTGACTTTTATAGCTACTGTTTTGTCATTATGGTCTTCCTCAACGAGATAAGCTTCTACAGACAGGCCATCATCGATGATGTGATACTTTGTACTGTCTTTTTTAATGATGTCTATCTTTTCGATTTCTGAAGGATCGATCCGGAATTCTTGATCATCAATTTTGAGAATATACGTCATAAACTAAGTTGGAAACAAGGAGCGCAAATTTACATAATAAATTGCTTGTTAAACGCCTCAAACCTAGTTAATTGGGCAGAATATGGTATTGATCTTAGTCATATTCAATAATGATTTTCCCGAAGTGCTTTCCGCTTTCCTGGTATTCAAATGCACTTTTCAAGTTTTCGAAGCTAAAGGTTTTGTCAATAATGGGTTTCCACCTGTGTGTATTAATGGATTGCACCATATCTCTTTGCATTTGTGCACTACCAACAGCGAGGCCTTTAACTGATATTTGTTTAAAAAATAGTTTTGGGAATACAATTTCGCCTTTAGGACCTCCAAGGATACCAATTGAAGCTATAAATCCATCTATTTTAACGGCGTCAACAGAATTACTGAAAGTAGCCGCGCCCCCAACGTCCAATACATGATCAACCCCACCTTCGGAAAGTTTATAAATGGTTTTACCCCATTTTGGATCTTCCTTGTAATTGACGACAGCTACTGCACCCATCGTTTTTAGTATTTCAGCTTTTCTTTTTGAAGAACTTGTAGCATAAACAACTGCACCAAACGACCTTGCAATTTGCAATGCAAAAACGGACATTCCTCCTGTACCTTCAATAAGTACTTTATTTCCTGGTTCTATTTTACCTTCTACAACCAGTGCACGCCATGCTGTTAATGCGGCACATGGAAGGGTTGCCGCCTCTGCATATGTGTAATCGTCGGGAATATGTGTTATTGATGACTCAGGTAAATTGGAATATTCTACAGAGTATCCATCTACAGATTCTCCGGATATTGCGGTGGTTTTCTTCCTGTCAGGCGGGCCGCTGACCCAATCCGGAAAAAATAGTGACATGACCTTGTCTCCGGCTTTGAATTCTTTAACCTTCTTTCCTACTTCGACAATAATACCAGCGCCATCAGACATGGGTATTCTACCCTCAGAAACCGGAATTATGCCTTTGGCAACCAGGAGGTCATGATAGTTTAGAGAACTGGCTTTCCATTGAACCCGAACTTCAAATTCCCGGACAGGTGGAATTTCTCTTTCAACAAACTTTAAATTATCGAACCCACCTGATTCACTTATAATAATTGCTTTCATTAACTTCATCATTAGTTTCTCTTTTCCAAAGATAATTGAAAGCTGAATTCAATAACCAGATAAAGAAAATTCAGGTGTATTCATTAATAAGAAGGATTGCTCGGTTTATTTTTAAGACGCATGGCTGGAAACTCATTGGAGAAATACCAAAAGAAGTGAACAGGTGTGTCTTTGTTTTTGCACCACATACCTCCAACTGGGATTTTTATCATGGTAAAATGTGTATGACCGGATGGGGCGTACCGATGAAGGCAGCTATTAAAAACTTCTGGACAAAGTTCCCTTTTGGATTAATCATAAAACCTCTCGGAGGTGTTGGAATCGACAGATCCAAAAAAGAATATAAAGGCGCAAAAGGACAGGTGAAAATGATGGCTAATCTTTTTAAAAGAACAGATCAAATGGCCCTGGTTATTACACCTGAAGGATCAAGATCCAGAAGAGATGTTTGGAAAACAGGGTTTTATCATATAGCCAGGGAAGCAGGTGTTCCAATCGTTGTTTTTAAAGGTGATTTTTTTAAAAAGGAAATAGAATTCGGCCCGGTCTATACAGGTGATGAAGACCTGGAGACTATTATGAGGGGAATGATGGAATTTTATAAAGATGTTCAAGGAAGACACCCGGAGAATTTTGCTTTGGACAAGCGGTATGTTTGAATTGATAATTGAAAATGAATAATGAGTAGAATTTGGTTGGTAGGATTGGGAACTTAGAAAAGACCCGAAAGGGGTCCAACAGAATAGAAGAAATAGAATTTTATGAACGACCACCAAGTTCGAATAAGATAGCCTGATCATCTCATCAGTTTTTAGATTTGAATAACAAGTTTTCCAATAGCTTTTCTGTCAACCATCATTTGTATCGCTTCAGGAGTTTTGTCAAGAGGCATGACTTTTTGAATATGTGGTTTTAGATTTCCGGAACTGTACATTGATAAGAGTTCATTACGCATGGTTTCGAGTTTTCCTGGA
>JABDPK010000249.1 GCA_013042795.1 Saprospiraceae bacterium
CTGCTATACAGTTCACTATCATGCTTGTCCTTGCCTATGTCTTTGCTTTTATTGCATATCGAATTTTTTGATGTCTTGGAATTCAATTCTCACCCTCACTATACCCGTCGATTCAGTTTTCGGTATCAATTGAATTAAATGATACTTATAATCATACAAGTACCAGGAATAAAGAAATATCTTACTGTATCTTGATATAAATCAGACATTTTGAATTTATGCGATACACAAGTCTTTTTATCTCCTCACTTACCATATTAATATTAGTCGTTTTTTCCTGTGCCCTGACAAACAAACATCTGAAGAGAATCGGGGCAGAAGAATTTATAGATAATTCCAAGCTGCTGTATGAAACTGGCTTACCAGTACATGCGCACCTGGATGATGGATCAGTCGTTATTTTTGAAAATGGCTTTTACCTTGTAGAGACCACAGACAGTACTTTCATGAACTCCAACTTCAGGGGCGCCATCAGGTATAGTCTTGATCGACAACAAAAAGACACAATTTTTACATTGGATTATTCAAAAGTGGCTTATGTGGATGTAGTGGAAAAGAGACTGGATGGTCTTGCCTTTCTGCTTTCATTGCCTGGAGCTCTTATTACATCCGCTATTACTGCTGTTGCCATTTTCGGATCCTGTCCAACGGTTTATTCAATGGATGGGAATATTGAACATCTTGAAGCTGAATGCTTCAGTTATTCTATCAATCCAAGATTCGAAATGCAGGATGTTGACAAGCTTGAATTTCCTGACTTTAAGGATGGCATACTAAAGCTCGAATTAAGGAATGAAGCATTGGAAACGCATTATATCAATACTTTCAAAGTACTGACTGTCGACCACGAACCCGGGCATAAAATTCTTCCAAAAGAATCCGGCAGTATGATTGAATGGAAAAAAGAACTTATCGAAATTGGCCCTCTTTTCAATGATTATAGTGTGCGGGACAAGTTAAATAATGACATCTCCCAATTGACGGCATTTGAAGATGAACAATATTTTTCCAGTAGTGATAAAGCAGTAGAAGAAGCAGTATTTGATGAGGAGACAAATGACTGGATAATAATGGACTTAAATCTCCCTGAACATCAAACCGAGCTTTTTCTTGGTTTTAAATTGAGAAGTACCTTGCTGAATACCGTACTACTCTATGATCTTTTGCTGGATGCTCAAAACCTGGGTGCCATTGACTGGACAGGCACAACAAGCCAGGGTATGTGGTATGCTTATAATTTCGCAAAATGGTATCATAAAAACTTCGGCCTTCATATTGAAGTTTTGAAAAATGGAGAATTTGTTGAAGTAACCCAGCTGGGAGATTCAGGACCCATTGTATGGAGTAAACTTGGTGTGAAAATTCCATTATTTGAAGGAGGACAAACAAGTGTAAGGTTTAAATTCATCACTGATAACTGGCATATAGACTGATAGGTGTTAGCCTGTCCGGAAACCAGGAACCAGTCTTCAAAGAACATGATATTTCCAGTGTAAAAGGTGGTGATAAAGGATTAAATATCATATCAAAGGCTTCAAATGATGACGACGAATACCTGATCACTTATCCTGGCCATAACTATTCATTCAACTTTGATGTAGGCAACAATGATGACAAGCTTGACAGATCATTTTTTATACAAGCCAAGGGTTACTATATCGAATGGCTAAGAAAAGACTGGTTGCTTGCGGATGAAGGGGAAGCGCTGATTGAAGATGTATCATTGGATAACACATTGATCCGGAATCTATTCGAGAAATGGTATTGTGAAAAAGCAACGATGGAAGACTTTTTCTTTGAAACCATGATTCCTGTGATTAACAAAAACGAAACCGGAGATTAATGAAATATTATTTAATATTATTATCAATGCTCCAAATATCCTGTATGAGCATGTACCCTTCAACATCTCCAGATGGGGTCCTGTCAAAAATAAAGTTGACAGATAATCGCAACGTGACCGCTGAATTATTAGAGTTTTCTGAAGATACACTATACTTTCTTTATAATTCAAAAATTTATAAAACACATATTTCTGATACTCGGAAAATCCATTTAAAAGAACTTGAAGCACCAGCGAGAGGCGCAATACTAGTCATGTCAGGAATAGTAAGTGCCAGTATCGGAGTTGTGACCTTAACTGAAGGAGGAACTGCCCAGGGAGAAAGTTTAACCTTTGGTATAGGACTGACAGCAGTCGGTATTTTATCCATGACATCTGGGATCAGAGGCAATCCATTACTCATTTGCAGATACCCCTTTGATGAAGAAGAACTAAACAGGCTGCTCTCTTCTTGCAGGTATCCGCAGGGCTTGACTAATCAGCAAAGGCAACTCTTACTGAAAAGATACAGGCAGGATGAAATCATAGATGCGCTTAATAATAATATACCGATACTAAAGAATTAGATAAGGTAGAACCCCTATGATTAGCCTGATTGGTTTCTATAAATCTGTATTAATTCTTAAAGCCAATAATGTTGATTCTAGTAGCTATTTGATTTAATGAAATTTATAATGGACCGACTCCAATTTCCAGAGTCTTCGATCATAGGGTAGTGACCTATTCCGGGCAAGGTGTCCAGTTTTGCATTGTTGATTTTTTGTTTAAGTGCATTGGCCATTTCATACACAGCGACAGGGTCTTTATCACCCCACAATATCAATGTCGGGATTTCAGTTTTATCAAGTGCACCAATCCATTTACCATAGTTTTGATAGCGCTGATCGATGTACCTCGTTATTGCAGGCAGGACTTTTCGTCCATTATTATGCAAGAGTAATTTCCAGAGCAATGTCAGATCCTCGATCGAAAAACTATTTGGGTCAGACACTATATTTCTCATATTTCTTTTGAATGTCCTGAAACTTGCAAGTGATGCGACGACAGCACCTGTCCATCGGTTCTTAAGCAAACGCTGTATAGGCCTTAATTGGGCCATATCAATGAGCATGCTTCCATTGCACAATATCAATGATTCAATATTTGCAGAAAGCCCGGCACCTTGTTTTCGATAGAGTAGAGCGGTTGCTATGGATGTTCCATAATTATGCGCGACTAAATGTATATTCTTTAATCCCAACGCCTCCCAAAGACCAAGTGACAATTCAGCCTGGTAATCCAGCAGGTATTCATTTCCTATAGGTTTGTCGCTAAGTCCGAAACCCAGGTGATCATGGATGATCAGCCGGTATTCCTTGAAGTATTTAAATACTTTATAATAATCAAAACTGCAGCTCGGATATCCATGGAGAAAACAAATAGTATCTTCTTTTTCAGCATTGACGTCAATATAAAAAATCTGATGCCCATCGATATTCAGGACTTTGCCTTTGCTACGCCACTCATTGATTATCATGAGCTTTGTTTAATGTTTGCTGAATGGAAAAGCTTATGACCATGAACAGAATAAGCAGAATGAAAATACTACTGAAATACCTTGGCAATCCTTCCATTGATCCCATTGCAATCTGGATAGTAGTATAAACAATATAAAAGAATGAAATCATGATAAAGAATAACAGCCGTTGCAGGAAAAGTTGGGCTTTATGATATTCATATTGCGGGTCTCCAATTTTTGGCTTGATTAATTTATTTGAGATCAGTGTCAGCGTAACATACAATAACAAACCAATGACAGGCAAAATCCAGATTGTATTTTTCGAACTGTAATCGTCTGGAACACCCCAAAAATTATAGTGACTTGGTATTGTGTCAGGCAAGTCTGAATAATTGATTGCCGGGTAGATAAATAATATTACCAGGAAGAGAATTGAAAACAAATTCCAAAACCTGCATTGAAGATTGTCTTTCACAAGAATGCTCTTTTATATAAATATAAGAGAGTCAGCTGTAAAAGAGCTTTTTAAATCAATAAGAAAGCTTCATTTTTTCCAGGCGGTAGAACTCTTTCCAGGAAATCATCTTTTGTCTTTGCTCATCCCAAAGCTTATAACTCATGCATTTGAGACTTTCCTTGAATGTCAGTACGTTGGCATACTTTGTCAGTATTGGATTCTCTTTCATACATTTTTCAAGATTATAATTAGGTATCCTGGCGCTAAGATGATGAATATGATGAATTCCGATATTTCCGGTCAACCACTGAAACATTTTAGGGAGCTTATAATAAGTTGCACCTCTTATTGAAGCCACAAGAAAATCCCAGTTCTTCCTCCATTGGTTATAAGCTTCTTCATGTTGATGCTGCACATAGAAGAACCAGAATGCGATGATCGCAAAAAGGAATATAATCGTCAGTTGAATAAATAAAAATTTCTTCCAGCCAATAAGTAGTGCTATCCCTGTATATAGTGCAAAAAGAATAATGTTATTTCTAACCTGTGACCATTTTATCCTCATCATCATGCCTTTGAACTTCATGAAAGGATATCTATTTGAAACAGTGAAGTAGAAGAACGGGGCAAAAAAGAATAATACGATTGGCATTCTGAAAATCCTGTATTTAAGACGGCCAAACCAACTTCTGTTCTTGTACTCCCGCACTGTCAGGAAATCTATATCTCCGATATCTCTTTGCTCTAATTGTCCTGTATGTCCATGATGATGATTATGGATCTTGGCCCAGTATTTATATGGTAGTGAGCTGAATAGACTGCAGACAAATCCAATAATATTATTCCAACGCTGGGATTTAAAAAACGATTGATGTCCACAATCATGCTGAATAATAAAGATCCTGACAAGGAAAAAAGCATTCACGACTGCCAGCAATAATGTAATCCAGATCGACCAATTCATTGAAAAATACATTAGAACCCATAATCCCAGGTAAGGTACAAATGTGTTTATAATCTGAATAATAGCCTTCTTGGTACTAGGAGTCTGGTACTTTTCGATGATCGCTTTCCAATTGGCGAGCTTCTCTTTGATTTCTTTTTCTAATTCAAGCTGCATTTGGTAAAATTTGGTTCAATTATAAAAATTCAAATATGAAACATGGTTGCATCTGCAAATTTAACATAAAAAGACAATCAAATATTTTCTTCTCGTCTTTTTATATAAAAGTAAGTGTCAAGTTGTGATCTGACAGGCAATTTAGAATCCCTCCGATATTTATTATTCATTTCAAAATTATGATACCTGGATTTAACATTATCATTCAATTGAATTTTAATAATGGTCTTGACTAACTTCTTGTGTTCCTTATTAAATATTGGAAACATCGTCTCTATCCTGTGATGGAGGTTTCTGACCATCCAGTCTGCTGATGATAACCAAATATCTTCTTTGCCTTCATTGTAAAAAATAAATACTCTTGCATGTTCCAGGAAACGATCCACGATCGAATAGGCCTCAATATTCTCACTAATATTTTTTAATTGTGGAATAAGGCAGCATATACCCCTTATGATCATTTTCACCTTTACCCCTGCCTGGCTGGCTTTATATAGCAAATCAATCATTTCAAAATCCTGGAGACTGTTCATCTTCAGGATGACTTGAGCTTTTTTACCTTGTTTGGCGTTATCTATTTCACGGTTTACTAATCGTATAAGCTCACTTTTAAGGTTAAATGTGCCCACACACAGGTGCTTGAAATCCTTTTGAGGCAGAATTTTGGTTTCTATATATGAGAAGACACTCATACATTCACTGACAATCCGATCATCTGCCGTAAAATATCCGAAATCTGTATATAGCTTGGATGTATTTTCATGGAAGTTTCCTGTACTCATATAAGCATAGATTTCTTCTTCAGAATCTACAACTCTTCGTATAATGGCCATTTTTGAATGGACCTTTAGTCCTGGCATACTGTATAATACATTGACGCCTGCCTTTTCCAGCTTTTCACCCCAGGAAAGATTGGCTTTTTCATCAAATCGTGCTTTTATCTCAATAAAGGCAGTAACCTGTTTGCCGTTCTTTGTGGCTCTCATCAGTGAATCCATGATCCTGGAATCTGAAGCTACACGATACTGAAGTATTTTAATATGCGTCACATCGGGATCCACGGAAGCATCCTCAAAAAACTTGATGACAGATTCATAATCCTGGTAAGGAAAATAGACGAGATGATCCTTTTCTTTAATAGCATCAAATATGCTTACACTGTCTTCAATAGGTGCATATTTTAGTGGCTCAAGAGGAATATCCTTAAGGTGTTTCTTGTTAAAGGAAGGAAACTTGAAGAAATCTGAATTGTTATGATATCGCCCTTCTGGCAGGAGATCCAATTCGGTCAGATCGAATACTTTCATCAGGTAATTCAGGAAATGTTTGGGCATTTCCCTGTCGTATATCAATCGTGAAGCTAAGCCTACATCCCGTTTTGCAATACTTTTTTTGATCTTCTCGAGCAAATCGCCGGCGAATTCATCATCAATATACAATTCAGCATCCCTTGTTTTCTTTATTGAATATGTATCTATCAATTGATAGCCGGGAAATATGTTTTTAATATTATGCCTGATAATGTCATCAAGGAGAATAATGTCCTGTTTCCTGGAATCTATTGAAGGTAAAACAATAAACCTGTCAAAGTGGTCTGAAGGGATTTTAACGATAGCATAATACTTTTCTTTATCACTGTCATCTTTACTCATCATGTAAATAGCCAGGTAAAGAGCCCCATTGGTTAGAAAAGGCTTGATTTTGTCCTCTCTCAATAATACAGGTTGAACATAAGGCACCAGTTTGTCATCAAACAGGTTCTCTATGTATTCGATCTGTTCTTCAGATAATTTTTTGCGTTTTCGAATATGAATGCCTTGCTCTTTTAGTTCAGGGACAATCTGCTCCCTGAATATTTCACTAAATTCTTCCTGCTGATTATTGACAATCGACAAAATTTCGCTAAGAATCCTCCTGGGCTCAACATTAAGGGACTTCACCATTTTTTTTCCTGCCCTGATAAGATTCTTATAATTGGATACACGTACTCTGAAAAATTCGTCCAGGTTTGAAGAATAAATAGCCAGGAATTTTACTCTTTCTAATAAGGGTACATTTTTGTCCTTTGCTTCCTGCAATACCCTGTAATTAAAGGATAACCAGCTAATATCCCTGTGAACGATTGGTGTTGGATTTTCCATAGATTTTTGTTTTCGGTTTAAGACACATCAAATTTGTAAAAAATGTACCTAACTTTGTCTATTCTGATAATTTAAATATCAATAAATGAGACAAAATATTGCGGCCGGAAACTGGAAAATGAATCTTGATCTTGATGAAGCACAACAATTAGCAAGAGATATATCAAATCACCTGGGGATGGATAGTGAATCTACTGTTATACTTGGTGTTCCATATCCATTTTTAAAATCTATTTCAGATTTGACTTATCCGATTACCAATTTGCATATCGCCGCTCAAAACTGTCATTATGAAGCAGGTGGCGCTTTTACAGGGGAAGTATCCATACCCATGCTAAAGTCAATTAATATTGAACATGTGATCATTGGTCATTCTGAGAGAAGAGAAATATTTATGGAGGATAACGCTGTAATCCGTAAAAAAGTGACTGCACTTATCAATAGTTCATCCAATGTTATATTCTGTTGTGGGGAACCCATAAGTGTACGTCTTGAGGAAAAACAAAACGAATATGTTGAAAAACAGTTAAATGAAAGTCTCTTTCATTTGACGTCAGAAGATATGAAAAGGGTGATCATTGCTTATGAACCAATCTGGGCAATAGGTACAGGTCATACCGCTTCAGCAGAACAAGCTCAGCAAATGCATGCGTATATCAGGAAACTTATTTCAGATAAGTATGGAAGCGAGACTGCTGAGAATACAAGTATCCTGTACGGTGGTAGTGTGAAGCCTTCAAACGCAAAAGAACTATTTGCAAATCCTGATGTCGATGGGGGACTTGTAGGTGGTGCATCTTTGAAGGCAGATAGTTTTAAGGATATTATCGATTCCTTTTAAGAAACCCCTGATTATTTTCCAGGTATCGAATCGTTTAATAAGATAACTACCTGGTAATAAGGTTCGATTTTACATAATCATTTATAAAGGCTTCCTTGTATGAAGGGCCAAGAGGTAGGACACTGTTTCCAAGTGATATCTCATCATTGCCGATACTGACTATTTTTTTTACCTGCACAATGTAAGATCTCGAAATACGTGCAAAAAGCTTTGGAGGAAGTTTTGAATAAATTGTCTTTACATTCATGGCCGTCATGTACTTTTGATTTTCGGTATGTATCACAACATAATCCTTCATTCCCTTAATGAAATCGATATCATCATATTTCAGTTTAACATACTGCCTGTCAGCTTTAATAAAGAGATGATCATTATCTGATTCAAGACCTGGATAAGCTTTCTCTTTTAAACTATGATATTCCTTTACCTTAAACACCGCCTTATAAAAGCGTTCAAACTTAATCGGCTTTACGAGATAATCGATGACATCCAGTTCAAAGGCTTCCAGTGCAAACTGAGGATAGGCCGTAGTTAAAATGACAAATGGTTTGGAACTTAGGGATCGTATGAAATCCAGACCATTCAGACCAGGCATTTCTATATCCAAAAAAATAATATCAACCTTGTTCTCTGAAATGAATTCAGAAGCCTTAAATGCATTTTCAAAGCTCCCTGCCTCTTCCAGGAAGGGAATTTGCTGAGCATTTATTCGAACACCTTCTCTGGCAAGTGGTTCGTCATCAACTATGATATATTTCAATAGACTCATTCAAGAATAAGATACAGTTTATAAAGATTATCGTCTGCTTTTATAGAAACATTATGTTTGTCTTTGTAGGCCAACTCAAGTCTTCTCTTTGCATTCTTTATGCCTATGCCTCCGACATCTCTTGCTTTTATATCTCCGATTTCATTGATACAACTAAAGTGTATTTTGTCCTGTATGATATTAATTTTGATTTCCACAAAGCTTTTGGATCCATCACTTTTGTTACTGTATTTAAAAGCATTTTCAATAAACGGGATAAAAATCAATGGGGCGATTTCCTTTGAATTGACAGGACCTTCGATTTCGAAATGTACATCAAGATTGTTTCTTCTTAATTTCTCAAGACTGATATAGTTCCTGATATATTCCAGTTCGCTGGCAAGTGAGACGCGTTCAGTGTCACATTCATATAGTTGATATCTTAAAAGATCAGACAGTTGCATAATACTCTTTGGCAATTCGTCCATCTTTTTCATAGACATGATATAAAGATTGTTTAAAGTATTGAAGAGGAAGTGTGGATTGATCTGACTTTTGAGATATGCAAGCTCGGTCTTCAGTTGTGATTCTTTAAGTGCCTGGATTTGTGTTTGATTCCTGTAACTCATCTTAAAGAACCTGATGACAACTGCTAATCCGACCAAAGACACATTTGTGGCCAATGAACCTATAAAGTATTCATGAAAGGTAAAATCTTCTTCCAAATTCAAACCATACAAATAATAATTAAAAACAAGAACAAACATTATCGATATAAAAGTCAATAATGCATATAGCCCAATGCGCCTTTTTAACAGGAATTTTGGCAACAGATAGTAGATATTGAAATATACAAGCAACATGTCGCCAATAAGCTCAAAAACTACGTAGTGAATTCCATCAATGGGGCTAGTAACACCAAGTAAACTAAGAAACTCATCCAAATAGATGAATATCCAGAACGCAATATGCCTAAGTATCTGGTATTTCTTTTCAAACAGGAACTTGTATATCCAGTGTGTATTATTCAATGGGAACTATTTAATACAAAGCTATCCAATTAGAATATTCAGTACATCAACAAAGTATAATAAAAATCAAGCTTGGTATAATATACTGATGATTGATACCGCTCATAAGCTTGTATTGTTAAGTTATTTCAAAAATGGGTATTAAAAAATGAGACCGAAAATGTAAAATAGGCGTCATTTCAATACATATGAAATATTAAATATGAAAAAGTTTTCTGTGAGAGTAGGGGTGATATGAATATTCTCTGTCTATAAGTCAAAGGGTGTTATTAAAGGTAAAAAGAGATTTTCTTAAAGTAGAGGATCTCTTTTTTTTTTGCATAAAAAAAAGCCCTCCGATTAATAGAAGGGCTTTTTAAGTATATTTTCAACTCCTCGTCTTAGAACCAGATAAATTTGGATTTTTCACCACATCTGGCCTGACCAACTCCTCCAATTCCCCAATTCAGTTCAAAGACTAAACCTGCAAAAATTGGTACAGTGCTGGCAGCATCTCCGATATAATTTACAGGTTGCCTGTTCATCAGGTCGGAAGGCATCCTCCCATCATCATTAACCAGGTCCTGGAATCCATATTCAAATCTTAAACCAAGGATGCCACTGAATCGGCCATCGTTACCCAGTATATAGGTACCGAATCCTATAACCCCGGCCAAGGCATTGCTATTGAAGTATTCAGATGGATCGGTTGTATCTCCTGTAGCAAGATCTTCACTTCTGACATCACCTATGAATGACACTTTAGGACCTATTTCGAAATATCCTTTGTGTCTAGCATTCCTAAATAGCACATAGATATCGGCTGAGGGAACACGGACTTCATGGTCTCCACCTCCAGCTGCCGAGGTATTCTGGAACTTACCTTTCAGTGAACCGAACATGGCATCGATTGAAATACCGGTATAATTCCAGTTAATTCCGAATTTGCCACCAAACTTAGTGCTTGTAGTAATGGTATAATCCCAATTTGGATCATCTCCGATTGCACTGTTATATAACATGGACATTCCGGTCTGAACTTTAACTCCCGTATCAAGCCAGAATTCCATTTTTTGGGCGTCAGATTTTATAAAACCCATCAAAATAATAGCGCATAAGATTAATTTCTTCATAAATGTTAGTTTTTAAGCCAATTGTGCCTAAGGCTAAGATGATATAATAATTCAGTTGTTTACGTTCTCCATGTCCATCCAACCATCAAATCCATCGGTCAGATCATAGACTGTTTTGAACCCCATGCCTTGTGTCATTTTATATGCCCTTGCACTTCTATTTCCTGCTCTGCAATACAAAACATACTTTTTGTCCCTGTCAAGTTCATTGAGTTTGGTTTTGAAAGACATGTTTTTCATGTCAAGTACGATCGATCCTTCTATCATTCCAAATTCTTCTATTTCTTCAGGGGTTCTCAGATCCACAAAAATATATTCACCTGTTTTGAAATATTCCATACCTTTTTCGAGCGATATGATTCCATCTGCCACTTTTTGTACAGGATATTCATCTGCTTGTTGATCACCTGTTGTTTGTGATCCAGCCTGATTGTTTTTTGTTTTGCAAGTTGCAAGTGTAAGGCAAATCAAAATGGACAAAGAATATATTTTCATGTTTCAAAATTGAGCTCCACAATAATACTACTTTTCTTTATACAGCTAATGAGAATAATTCAAAAAATAGGGAATGGCTAAATACAACTTCCTGAATCTAATCTGATATGTTAAAGTTGATAATACATTAAAAATTGTTCTAATATGATTTGTTCCTGATTATAGTTTGTAATACCTTTGGAGCAGATATTTAGTTAAAACAATTTTTATTTGTCAACTAAATGTTAAATATGGATAATTGAGCCAACCTTTTAGGTGTTTTATACGTCTATATTAAAAAGCAAATTATAATTATTATTACCCATGATGAGATTTTTTAAATTTATTTTGAACCTCTTTAAAAAGACGCCTAAGAAGATATCCTCTAGGATTTCAAAAAGGTACAATGAAGAGTATGAGGGTTGGTTGGGTATTTAGATCCCGCTTACCGCTTACCGAATAGTTTTTACCCAAAGAGAAAAAGAAGTCTTGGCTTGTTAAGTCAAGGCTTTTTTTATTGGTGCAGCCTGGCTTGTCTCTCCAATAATTCTTCTACAGTTTCTTCCCTGTTTTCATCAGGCACACAACAATCCACAGGGCAAACAGCAGCACATTGAGGTTCTTCATGAAATCCCTGGCATTCCGTGCATTTGTCTGGTACTATATAATATATATCATCATCGATAGGTTCTTGCTCTGATTTGGCATCCACGACAAGGCCATCTTCTAGCGTGTATTCTCCGGATACTGTCGTTCCTTCAGAAATCGTCCATTCAATTCCGCCTTCATATATTGCATTATTGGGGCACTCTGGTTCACAGGCACCACAATTAATACACTCATCAGTAATAAAAATTGCCATTAATTAAACTCTAGTTTTATTCTTTATCAATCTTGTAACTGTAAATAACCGACAGGAGCACATAAATGACAACTCCCAATGGCATTGCTAATTTGTAATTAATCAGTGTCAAAAAACAGAATGTGATCAGGCTGAATAATATAAACAGATTATAACTCAGACTCCTTCCTATCTGTTTAAATGAAAACATCTTTATCTTACTTAAGTTCAAAAACATCAGGAAAATTGGAATAAGAACATAAGTTGAAGGGGAATCAATAAGGGATTGCATCAGTGTACTGTCAAATTTCACACCGATAAATAGTCCAATCAGAAAAAAGGTACTTGCAGGTGTGGGCAGCCCTGTAAAATACTTTGTATCCGGTCTCAGGTTAAATATAGCAAGCCGTATGGCACTTCCTGCTAAAATAAAAAATGCAGGAATATACATGAGCCAGTGATCAATAGGGGTGAGCAATGTATAAAGATAGGCTGGTGCTACACCAAAACTCACCAGGTCAGCCAGCGAATCCAATTCTTTACCCAATTGGCTCTGTACTTTGAGAACTCTGGCAATCAGACCATCTATTACATCAAAAAACATCCCGAGTAACAATATCATTGAACTTATATGGAGATCTGCCACCAGGATAGCAGCAAAACCACAACAAAGGTTCATGATGGTAAATGACGATGGGATTTTTGTCCTGATGTTCAAAACCTATTAAACTACTTTAACTTAATTTTTTCATGATTATAACGAAACCTTAAACAAATATTACGTCATAAAGATGATAGATTTGGTATATATGATAAAATTGTACCAAATTTATCTGTTGCACAAATTTAATAACTTAATATTCAACAAGCTATGCTTTCCCAAAGTGTATTTCCAAGATTATCCATATTGATTCTGACGATTTTTATCATTTCATCATGCGCAAGGAACCCTGTCACAGGAAAAAAAGAATTTATGCTGATGTCTGAAAGCCAGGAAAAAGCACTTGGTGCACAATCAGATCCTTCCATTATCCAGGCATATGGCTTGTATGAAAATCAGGAACTCCAGGATTTCATAAATATAAAAGGACAGGAAATGGTCAAGGTTTCTCATAGACCAGATCTGGAATTCAGTTTCAGGCTTTTGGACAGCCCGGTCGTCAATGCATTTGCTGTTCCAGGAGGATACGTGTACTTCACCAGGGGAATAATGGCTCATTTTAATAATGAAGCTGAATTCGCTGGTGTTCTTGGACATGAAATCGGTCATGTGACCGCAAGGCATTCCGCAAAACAGTATAGCCAGCAAATGTTGGCACAAGTCGGTTTTATGGCTGGTGTCATTGCCAGCGAAAAATTCAGGGAGTTTGCCTATGAAGCAAGCCAGGGATTAAGTCTCCTCTTTTTAAAATTTGGAAGAGATCATGAAAGTCAGTCAGATGAATTGGGTGTGGAGTACTCCACCAAAGTGGGATATGACTCCCATGAGATGGCAGATTTCTTTCAAACATTGAACAGGCTTCAGTCCAAATCAGGTCAGACGATTCCGGATTTCCTTTCCACACATCCCAATCCTGTGAACAGGTACAACAAAGTGCACAAGCTTTCAGACCAGGCTCAGGCCAATCTTGACAAAGCAAGTTTGAAAATCGGGCAAGATGAATACCTTTCTATGATAGATGGCCTTGTATATGGTGATGATCCCAAACAAGGATATACAGACAACAACGTATTCTATCACCCGGTCTTATTATTCCAGTTTCCATATCCGGCAGGGTGGAATCTATTAAATGCACCAACCCAGGTTCAAATGGCACCACAGGATGGAAAGGCACTTATGATCCTTACACTTTCATCAGAGAAATCTCTCGATCAGGCAGCTCAGGCAGCAGCAGAACAGTTCAATCTTGCAGTGATCGAATCTCAAAGAACCAATGTGAAGGGAAATCCGGCAATAGCCATGGTATCTGATCAGAAACCTGATCCACAGGCACAACAAGCAGGACAACAAACAGATCCGGTCAGAATACTATCTTACTTTATACAATATGGAGAATACATATATGTCTTTCATGGGCTTTCTTTAAAAGCAGATTTCAATAAATACAATCAATCATTTAAAAGAACGATGACGAATTTCAGGAAGCTGACAGATCAATCCAGGATCAATGTCAAGCCGACCAGAATAAATATTAAAGCTGCACCAAGAACCGGTACCCTCAAAACAGTACTCAACAGCCTTGGAGTGGCAGTAAAAGATCATGAGGAAATATCAATAATAAATGGAATGAAACTAACGGACAATGTTTCCGCTGGAACGAAATTGAAACTATTTAGTCAAGCCTATAATAAATAAACTTTTCAAATAGTTTTCAGTCTTTCAGTAATCTGGTGTGCTTGAATGCCCTGGTGAGAAGCATCAAAGATTGTTTCACCTTTATGAATCATAATAACCTGGGGCGACTCATGAATAATTGAAAATCTTTTTTCAATCTGATTGGAGATATCCCTGTGCTTGATCAGATCAAGAAAATAAAAGCGCGCTTCTGAAGGATCAAATTCTCCAATGCCTCTTTCAAAATTTTTAAGGACAAACTTACTGATACCACACCTGGTACTGTGCTTGAAAATTATAGAAGGGATGCCGGAAGAAGTTTCAACCAGTTCATCAAGATCTACGAGACTTTCCAATTCATACCATACCATAAAACAAAGAAGGGATAAATTTCAGAATAATAAAAACAAAAAAAGCCGCATCTGACGAAGCGGCTTTTATAAAAGATCTTTTACTACTTACTTAAAGACACCAGATTTTCTGAATCTTTTAGCCAATAGATAGTAGAACATAGCTCTGTATTTGTTCCTGTTGGATTTTCCGATCTGAGTGATTACATCAGCCATACCTTCATCTAGTTTAGGTGTGTCTTTCAATCCTAATTTTTTGATAAGGAAATTCTTTTTGATCCTTTCCAGTTCCTTTTTATCTGAAGCTGCAACTTTGGATGCATCAGAACTATACAAAGATGGGCCACATGCTTTAGCAACTTTAGCCAACATAGCAGCATCGTATTTAATGCCTAACTTGTTAAACTCTTTGTCGAATGTGTCCATACATTCTTGAAATTTGCTCATAAGAGAATATTTAAATAATTATTTAATGGTATAAAAATAGCGAATTATATTAATTATTTCTCATATATGTAAAATGTTATTAATTACTTTAATGAAGCAAGGATATTTATGCCAAAAAGAAACACATTAATTATGATAACACAATTAAAGTTCTGTCTTCTTTTTATAACAATTCTTATAGCTGGTTGCAGGCAATCTTCACCATCAATCAAAACTGCAAAACAGATCAGTGTCAGTGAAGCAGCTGTAGTATCAGCCCATCCTGAAGCGTCTTTAATTGGTGCTGACATCCTGAGGCGTGGAGGCAATGCAATAGATGCTGCAATTGCTGTTCAGTTTGCACTGGCAGTTTGTTATCCTGTGGCAGGTAACATTGGGGGAGGTGGCTTTATGGTTGCAAGAATGAATGACGGAGATGTCTTTGCCCTTGACTTCAGGGAGACAGCGCCAGCAGCAGCACACAGAGACATGTACCTTGATTCGATTGGTAACCCGGTGAGAGATCTGAGTTTAAAAGGTCACCTTGCAGTAGGAGTCCCAGGTACAGTGGATGGCATGATCAGGTCATTTGAAAAACTGAGTAAATTAAAAGACTGGAAATTATTAGTTGAGCCTTCTGTTCGACTTGCCAAAGAAGGTTTCCAAATAACCGATAAGCAGGCAAGGAGATTAAACAAATACAGTAAGAACATTAAAGAGTTGAATAATGAAGTAAGTGCATATACGACTGATCACACCTGGAAGAAAGGAGACTTACTTATACAGGAAGATCTTTCCAGGGTCCTTGAAACTATCAGGGACAACAAGAGAGAAGGATTCTACAGTTCATGGGTCGCTGATTCATTAGTCAATGAGATGAAAGTAAATGGCGGATTGATTTCTTATGAAGATCTAAAAGATTATAAGTCAGTGTGGCGAGAAGCAATAAGGTGCAATTACAGGGGTTATGAAATAATATCAATGTCGCCACCAAGCTCCGGTGGAATCATCTTATGCCAGTTACTCCAGATGGTAGAGGATTTTGATTTAAACAAAATGGGGTTTCATTCGCCTGATCATATACACCTCTTTGCTGAATGCGAACGACGTGCTTATGCTGACCGATCCAAGCACCTGGGTGACTCGGACTTTTATCCCGTACCCCAGGAGCAATTGTTAGATAGCAGTTATAACAGATCCAGGATCAGCAATTTTGATCCAGAGAAAACCACACCGAGTAATTCGGTCAGCTGGGGTGGAATTAAAGAGTCGGAAGAGACGACGCATTTTTCTATTATAGACCAGGAAGGAAATGTTGTATCATTGACTACGACATTGAATACTGCCTATGGATCGAAAGTCCTGGTCGATGGTGCGGGATTTTTTCTTAATAATGAAATGGATGACTTCAGTGTGAAACCGGGTACACCAAATTACTTTGGCATGGTTGGACAGGAAGCTAACAAGATAGAGGCCAACAAACGAATGCTGAGTTCGATGACTCCAACCATTGTCCTTAAAGACAATCTTCCAGTGATCGTTACAGGTACACCTGGAGGCTCTACAATAATTACTTCAGTCTTTCAGACAATAACGAATATTATTGATTTTGAAATGGATGCGGCTACAGCAACCAATGCGTGCCGTTTTCATCACCAGTGGTTACCTGATCAGATATACCTTGAAGAAGACTGTTTAGACAGCATAACTATTCATACCCTGAAAGACATTGGCCATCAAACTAAGGTCAGGAGTCCAATTGGTAAAGTTGAAACTATTGTTATTAATCCTGGTGGGAAAATAGAAGCTGCTGGTGACAGGCGTGGAGATGATGCAGCCAGTGGGTTTTGAATTTATTTTAATAAAACAAAGAACGTGGAAATAGTCATTATTTCAATTGTAGCATTTCTCGTAGCAATCCTGACATTCTTTTCCGGCTTCGGTCTGGGTACTATCCTGACACCAATCTTTATGATATTCTTTCCGGTAGAGCTTGCTATTGCACTGACCGGACTGGTACATTTCTTTAACAATATATTCAAGATAATACTGGTAGGTAAAAATGCTGATAAGTCTGTTCTTGTTAAATTTGGTGTGCCTGCAGTAATCGCTGCTGTCCTTGGTGCCTGGCTATTATTAAATATACCTGATGCAGAACCATTGTTCAGTTACAATTTATTTGACAAACAGCTTGTCGTGTACCCGGTGAAGTTTATCATTTCAATTTTACTCCTCGTCTTTGCGATCATGGACCTGGTTCCAAGTCTGAGAGAATTGGAATTCGCCAGGAACAGGTTATCGCTGGGTGGATTTCTTAGTGGATTTTTTGGAGGACTATCAGGGCACCAGGGTGCGCTTAGAAGTGCTTTCCTTATTAAGGCAGGATTATCTAAAGAAGCATTTATTGGAACCGCTGTTGTTGTATCCACCTTTGTTGACTTCACAAGACTGGGCATCTATGCTACAAGAATCGGGGAGGCAGGGTTAACGGATAATATGACCCTGGTTATATGCGCTACTCTGTCTGCAATGGCGGGTGCCTTTATAGGAAATAAACTTTTGAAGAAAGTCACAATTGTCTCACTGCAAATTATTGTTGCATTGATGCTGATACTAATTTCGATAGCTTTAGGAATGGGTTTAATTTGATCTATATCGTAAGCAGTACTTACTCACTTTCGTCCATCGTACTGAACTCCGCTTCGATAATCTCCTTAAGAATTGCGTATTGCTCTTTTTTAACCCGGCGTGATTTTCCTCCAAAAACACGCATCATGGCATTGAAAAAATGATTACCTGATTTACCTCTCAACTCTTCATGAATGACTGTCTTGCCATTGTTTTCCTTGAATAGCATTTTGACATGAAACTTGAAAAATGGATCTGTAAGATCAAATGAAATTTTTTCATTCTCCGCAAAATCAGTGATCGTCTCGAGCATTTCCATACGCACACCTTTCTTGCTTGAAAAAATCAATTTCCATTTGCTACCAATTTCATTCTTATAGCCACTGATATTCTCCTGACCGATAAATTCAAGTTGAGGAGAACTGAACCATTTCTTCATGACATCTATATCCAATGTGCGTTGGAATGTAAATTCAGCCGGTGCATTGATTTCAACTTTAGTCCTGGAATAGAATTCATAGTTGATTGAAGTCATCAACAACACAAGGAAAAGGATAATTATAACTGATATTACAAGCAAAGTGATGTTCATAAAAAGGAAAATAGAAGTATTTTGTTGTAAAATTAAACCTTTTTATTGTCACCAAGTCTAAAGACAGTTAACACCTTAACTTTTAAAAAGAAATAGAATAGCTAATGAGAACACTAATATTGCTGCTGATTATATTTTTTCAAAGCAGCCTGCTCCTCTCTCAAAATAATTCCGGGAAGATCATTTATGAAGATAAAGTAAATATCCATAAAGGACTTCCTCCTGAAATGGAATCACGAAAAGATAGAATACCAGAATTCCGGTCATCAAAAAAATACCTTCTCTTTAATTCTTCAGAAGCGATGTACCAGAATGTGGTTGATACAAGCAGCCAGGAAAAACCACGTGAATTCAGAGGTGAACGAGGAGGCAGAGGGCATGGGCGTTTTGGAGGTCGGAATCAGGATAATATGTATTACACCAGTTTCGAAGATAACCAGTCCTTAGATAAACAAAATTTCTTTGGGAAGGATTTCCTGATTAAAGGAGAAAGGAAACCCTTTAAATGGAAAATTACAGCAGAACAAAAACAAGTAGGTAAGTTTTTGTGCCAGAAAGCCATTCACCAGGACTCGACTCAGACCATCATTGCATGGTTCACGCCCATGGTTCCCGTTTCAACAGGTCCTGGGGATTTTTCCGGTTTACCCGGCCTTATTCTTCATCTTGATATCAACGATGGTCTGCGGACAATCACTGCGATTGATATTGATTTAAGAAGCATTGAAGAAGATGAGATTAAGAAGCCAAAAGGTGGAAAGAAAGTAACACGCGAAGAATTTGAAAAGATACGTGAAGAAAAGATCAAGGAAAGAGAACAGGAATGGGGTAGCAGAAGGGGACACTTTATGAGAATGCACAGATAAACCATGACAATGAAAAACATTCTATTTCTAATATGTATTCTCGCTTCATTGACAAACTTATCATCCCAGGCAGACATCAGGGGAACGGTAATAGATAAAAACAATGAAAATCTTATAAGTGCAACAGTTGTTCTGCTTTCAGAAGCAGATTCTACAATGGTTTCATTTTCACTGACAAATGAAAAGGGAGAATTTGCGATTAAAAGAGTGAAGGAAGGCGATTATCTCCTCCAAATCACATATTTGGGTTACGATCAGTTTACCGATAAAGTTATAGTGCGTAAAGAGGATGCCGTTTTGGAACTTGGAGCCATTATCCTGAAGCAAGCATCAACAAATATTGAAGAGGTAATCATTGAAGGAGAAAGAACACCAATCCTTGTAAAAGATGATACTCTTGAATATAACGCAGATGCGTTTAAAACCCAGCCCAATGATGTAGTGGAAGATCTGTTGAAACGACTTCCGGGCGTTGAAGTAGAAAGTGACGGATCTATCAAAGCCCAGGGAGAAGATGTGCAAAAAGTTTTGGTTGACGGTAAAAAGTTTTTTGGTGATGATCCAAAGATTGCAACGAGAAACCTGCCTGCAGATGCAGTGGAAAAAGTCCAGATATATGACAAACAATCCGATATGGCAGAATTCTCGGGCGTGGATGATGGAGAAAGAGAAAAGACAATCAACCTTGAATTGAAGGAAGATCGGAAGAAAGGGAATTTTGGGTCTTTGACTGCAGGTTATGGAACTGATGATAGATATCTTGGAAACTTGTCTTTCAATCGCTTCAATAATAAAATGCAGTTTTCAACTATCGGTAATTTTAATAATACAAATCAACAAGGCTTCTCTGTAAATGACTATGTCAGCTTCATGGGAGGTATGGGTGGATTTATGGGAGGTGGAAGAGGAGGAATGAATATTCCTATCTCCAATGGATTGAGTAGTGGATTTGTAACGACGAATGCAGGGGGGTTAAACTTCAATTATGATTTTAGCGATAAAACAGATTTGTCTGTCAGTTACTTTCTGAACGATATAGAAAATGAAGTAGATCAGCTCACAATAAGAGAAAACTTCTTGGCTGAAGGAAGTTACATTACAGACAATAATTCTGATCAAATCAGTAACAGCACGGGCCACAGATTCAATCTTGAATTAAACCATGAAATCGATTCTTCCCAGGATTTGAGGTTGCGCACCGGGCTTTCAATCAATAATGGAGACCTGGAATCCGGATCATTAAGCAGGATATTTGATGAAATCGAAAATGTTGAAAACGAAGTCGACAACATCTATAATTCAAATGGAGAAAAAACCAATCCTTCCGGATCATTATTATACAGGAAAAAATTTGGACAGATATCCAAAAGCACATTAACGCTCAGGGCTGCAATTAATTCAACCGATAATTTAACAGATGCGGACCTCAATTCCGATATTACCGACTATCCCAACGATCCGATCCTGAAAATGACAGAGCAGATTGTACAACAACAACTTCAGAATGATGACCAGCTTAGTTATTCGTTCAATGGTTCATTTGTAAGACCTATCTGGGAGAATAAGTTTATTGAGTTTAAATACAACCGGCAAAACTATAATGAGGAAATACTCAGAGATGTATATGATGACATTAATAATGATTTGATCTTAAATGATAATTTAAGCAGTCATTATACGCGCGATTATGTTTATGACAGGTTAGCTGTTGCTCTTCATATGAATTCTGAAGTAACACAATTGACAGTCGAAGGCGCTTTGCAGAATTCTGCAATGGATGGAGATGTCATTTCCAGGGATATCCTGATAGAAAATAATGTATTCAGGTTTTTACCAAGGGTAAGCTTCAGACACGAATTAGGTCAATCACATAATATAAGGTTGCGATACAATACGAGTGTCAATGAACCCTCACTTACGCAATTGCAGCCGGTATTCGACAATACAGATCCGCAGAATATTTATATTGGAAATCCTGACCTGGTGCCTGAATACCGTCACAACCTCAGGTTGCATTATATCAATTATGACCAGTTCTCTTTCAGGAGTATTTTTGCTTTCTTAAGTGCAAGCTATACAAAAAACGATATCACCAATCAAACGATCAAAGAGCAGGGCACACAAATCCGGCAATCAATCAATGTAGATTATAATCTGTCATTGAACGGTTCCTTTACCTATGCCACACCGATAAGATCTCTTGGGATAAAAACAAATATAAGAACCCGATTAGGATATGGAAACGGACCCATTTTTCTCAATGACCTGGAAACCATGCGGAACAGCTACAATGGAAATGTCAGATTGCTGATTGAAAACAGGAACAAGAGTACTATCGATTGGAATTTGGGTGGTTCCTGGGGTTATAATATCAACAATTATGCAGACAATGAAAACGCAGGCCAGGAATATTTCAACCAGTCTTTATTCGCGGATTTCACCTATAATATAAAGAACTCTATTTCATTTGAAACAGGGATCTCTGTTGACTTTTATTCGGAGGAGGCATTTGGCGAAGAGCAAATTATTCCTATCTGGACGGCCAGTATCTCTAAATTTATTCTTGCCAATCAAAGAGGAGAGATTAAATTTTCTGTATTCGATATTCTCAATCAGAATCTTGGAATTAGCAGAACAAGTACACTGAATTATATTGAAAACTCTGAAATTTTATCATTGGGACAATACTTTATGTTATCATTCACATATGCATTGAAACCAATGGGTGGTACTGGAAGTAAGTCAGGAAACTCGAGAAGGAGATAATGGATGCTTTATAATATTTGATAAATCTGCGTCTTTCAAATTAAATATATATCTTATTTTTATGCTTCTGTATAACAGTGCTTTAGATAGCACATGAAAGTATAATGAATGAGACATATCCTAACCCGAACATTAATTCTTTTGTTTATTTCAGGTTTGACCTTGCCTGTTTGTTCACAGGATCACAGTATTGCCAGAGAATGGAATGAGATTATCCTGACAGGTGTCCGTAATGATTTTGCCAGACCTACCGTGCATGCACGAAACTTATGGCATAGTTCGATTATGATGTATGATATCTGGGCTGTATTTGATGAAACAGCAGATCCATTTTTCCTGGGTAATACCACGGGGGATTATTTCTGCCCATTTGATGGGTTTACTTATAACGGTGATAAAGAAGAAGCAATTGAAGAGGCCATAAGTTTTGCGATATACAGAC
>JABDPK010000132.1 GCA_013042795.1 Saprospiraceae bacterium
CTGGTGCGATTTTCCAGCTAAAAAGATAGAGCGGAAGATTCCACGGTGAAATACATGCCACTGGTCCAAGCGGATTCCTTAGCGTATAGTTAATGGCTACTTTTGCCATCTGGTGTGATTCCGATGAAAAATGATTGATGGCTTCAGCAAAAAATTTGAAATTACTGATGGCACGTGGGATATCGACTTTTGTAGCCAGGGCCAATGGTTTTCCATTATCAGTGGACTCGGCCAGGGCGAAAGTTTCAAGTTTGTCTTCAATCCCTTTCGATATTTTCAATAAAAATGATGATCGTTCATTAGCTGACAATTCGGACCAGGAAGGAAATGCTTTTTTAGCTGCATCTACTGCCTGTAAAATATCTCTTTCATCTGAGTCAGGGATATGGCTGTAGACTTCTCCAATAGAGGGATCATAATTATCCAAGTAATCCTTACCAATTGGTTCTGTTAATTCGCCATTGATATAATTTAGAATCTTCTTCATTATGCCTTCGTTGAAAAATGAAATCCAAGTGTATTCTTAAGCTCAACTGGTAATTCTGGTAAGTCTGATCTTGGAATCAATAAAGTAGAAATATTATACAGGTCACTGAAGATACTATGTTTTTCTGCTGTCTTTTTCAGGTATTCATGTCCTGATGAACCTCCTGTTCCGACTTTTTTACCCAGCATCCTTAATACCATATGAGCATGGCGATACCGCCATCTTGTGACCAATTGATCGATGTCGGTTAATCCCTGTAAGAATCTGAAGGGCTGGTGCAGGACCGGTTCGTCACGGTATAAGTTAATAAGTAAAGCTGCGATCATTGCTTTATAACTTAAACTGGTTTTTCCTTCTTCTCTCAGCTTTTGATGGTGGTCTTCATTAAGTACAATTGCAAAATAACTGTCTGTATCTCCAAGCATTTTTAATCTCATCTCCTTGAACTGCTCGGACAGGATTGGTGTATTTTCAATGGCTTGTTTTTCTTTTGCAAGCATTTTCTCAACAGCATGACGATAATGGCTCAGGAAATCAAAATCTCCAAAATTGAGAAATGGTGTTCTTTCGAGCCAGTCATTCACAAGATCAAGCATAGATTTACTGTTTTCCAGTTTGTCCAGCATGCTTTTATGCTTCTCATTGAATACCTGCATATAGGCAGTATGTCGTTTTTCCCGTTTTAATCCCAGCAATACTTCGAATTCCCTGAACTGGAAACTTTGGAATCCGGATGCAGGGAAAAGATAGGAACGGAAATCAAGGAAATCGAGTGGTGTCATTGTTTCCAGAACATCTACCTGTTGGATGAGTAGTTTGAGGATCTCAATTACACGATCCAGACGGTGAACAGATGTGCTTATACTCTTTTCATTAACCTTATCTTTTTCAAAATGATGGTATACATCTTTAAGTTCATGATTCATTTGCTTGAACCATAATTCATAGACCTGGTGTATGATGATGAACAACATTTCATCATGAGCAGTCTTTCCTTCAATTTCAAGACTCCTTGGATTTTGGGCAGAAAGGATTTTTTCCAGTTCGAGGTAATCCTGGTAATGTACTGATGAGTATTTTGACATAATTATTCTGGTTTGTAGGCTATGGCTTTTATTTCAATAAGTAAGTGTGGATGTGGCAGTTGATGCACGGCTACAGTGGTTCTGGTTGGGCCATCATGGTCGAAATACTGACCATAGACTTCATTGTATCCTCCAAAGTCATTGATATTAACAAGAAAGCTTGTGATATCAACCACATCTGACAAGGAGGCGCCTGCCTGTTTGAGGATGTCTCCAATATTTTCAATCACGGCTTTGGTTTGTTCACGAATATCCAGATTGGTTGTACCCATTTCATCCACAAGAGCACCTGCAATAGTATTGTCTTTTTTCCTGGAACTTGTTCCGGAAACATATATAAAATCTCCTACTCTTTTATAGTGAGGATATTTACCGCGTGGGGTTGCTTTGTCTCTTATGACTTCGCTTTTATGGTTCAAAACATATTGATTTTGTGGAACTAATATTACGAAAAATTATGCTGAGAAAAGCTGATGGTGATCATTCTGGGTGTTGGTGAATTTGCTTTTTCTCATTTGGTTCCCTGATCATCAAACATTAACAGTTTGGTTAAAGAATATCTAAAATGATGGGATACCGTTACTTTCTGATTTTATATGAGTCAAAATGATGAAAACCAAAAGGAAACGAAGAGAAAGTCAAGATAGGAATTGATCAGCATTACTTAACGGGACTCTGCAGATGTGTAGAGGCCCGTTGGTTTTTTATGGGGTTTATATATTTTAATTCAGCAGCAGAAATTTGAATTTCTTCATAATGTGGGGAATTCTCTATATTTTTGAAAGGAACATGTATAAACTCAAAGTATACCGACTTTTCATGCTGGTCGCAGGTCTTTGCCTGATTTTTTCGACTTCAGGTCTTGCGATTGATGCTCATTTCTGTACAGGAAAGCTCAAAAGAATTAAAGTTTTCGGGCACGCCAAAACCTGTCTGGAAGTTGTACAAAAGAAGAAAAGTTGTTGTTCCAAAACCAATGCTGACCTCAAAGTGGTGAGTTGTGCTCAAGGGAATCATGATAAAGGATGTTGTTCAAACGAACAGATTAACATGGACCTGGAACTTGATTACAATATTATCAGTGATCAGCAATGTGACTTAACAATACCTGTATTTCTTCAAAGAACCTCTTTAGAAATACTTCCAATTCAATTAACATGTAGCAAGGGCTTTTTGCCGAAAAAAGAGTATTCACCCCCGGGTGTCATCCCGAATTATATTCTTTTTCAGCAATTCCTTTGTTAGGCCCTTTTTAAGACTGTTATTCTTTTAAAAGCCTGGTTATCCTACCAGGTGAATCTTTTTTTAATGCTTAAATTATTCTAATGAGTAAAACTATTTTACAATTGTTTATAGCGCTTGTTGTCAGCTTAAATATCCAGGCGCAATCCCAGGAGATTGTTGTAAAGATCAACCACCTTCTGGATGGAGAGACATATGCTTCAGGGCTTGAAGCATACAATAATATGAATCATAAATTTATGCTGAACCGGTTGGAGTATTATTTGTCTGAAATAGCTGTTCTGCATGATAACGGGCAGGAAATGATGATTGATGATTTGTGGGTTCTTGCCAATGCTAACGACGGTACGACCACAGTTGAACTGGGCACTCTTGATGTCGGAACGATTGAAGGACTCAGCTTTCATATCGGTGTTGATCCGGATCATAATCATTTAGATCCTACGATTTGGGCTATATCTCATCCACTGGGTCCCAAAGCGCCATCCATGCATTGGGGTTGGGCAGCAGGATACAGGTTTGTTGCCCTGGAAGGTTACGGTGGAAGCCAATTAAACCAGAAAATCGAAATCCATGGTTTAGGTGATAACAATTATGGCAAAGCGACCGTCAGAAGAACCAGTATCGAAGAAGATGGCAAGCAAGTAATCTATATCGATGCAGATTACACCAAAGCCCTTGAGAATATAAGTGTACAATCGGGATTGATCGTTCATGCTGATAATAACCAGGCAGCTGTATGTCTTTCAAATTTCAGAAACCAGGTTTTTACAGCCGGAATGACTACAACATCAAATAATAATTTATTTGATAATGGAAAATTCACTGTATTTCCAAACCCCGGACCTGGCATATTAAAAATTCAGAAAGAAAATAATGAAACAGAGTTATCAGAAATCATGATTCTTGATATGACTGGCAAAGTCTTGAATCGAATTGACGGGACGAAGATCAATGAAGAAATTTCTATTGATTATCCTGGTCATTACCTGATGATGTTCAGAAGTGAAGAAAAGATTTTGGGAATCAATAAAGTAACTGTAATCAAATAGGTGAGATATATCCTCTGCATATTGATTGGAAGCTTGTTTATATCCTCATGTTCAGAAGAAATAGTTCTTGAGGACGAACTGCAAATAATGGAAATACCGGCAGGATTTCCGGCTATGGATATTCCTGTTGACAACGCCTATACAGAAGATCGTTGGATGTTAGGAAAAAAACTATTCTATGATTCTATCCTTTCGGTTGATAATACGATCAGTTGTGCATCTTGTCATCAACAGGAATTGGCTTTTAGTGATGGATTGGTTAAGAGCAAGGGGGTGGAGTCAAGGATGGGATTGCGGAATGCACCAAGTCTTGCCAATATAGGCTATCATCCATACTTTACGAGAGAAGGTGGTGTGCCAACGCTTGAAATGCAGGTCCTTGTACCAATACAGGAGCATGCCGAGATGGACTTCAATATTGTTCTCGCTGCTGATAGGTTGCAGAAAGATCCTGAATATGTGAAAATGAGCAACATTGCTTATGGAGAGGAACCCAGTCCCTATATGATTACCAGGGCACTTGCCAATTTTGAAAGAAGTCTTATTAGTGGATATAGTAAATATGATGAGGTCATTAACGGAAACTCAAGGTTTTCCGACCAGGAAGAAATAGGATATAATTTGTTTAAAAGTGAACGACTGGCGT
>JABDPK010000030.1 GCA_013042795.1 Saprospiraceae bacterium
TACATTGCCAATGGCGGAGATAATTGCGATTTCCTGATTGACGTCCCCCAGGATAATTCAGGTTTATTTATTCGTGAGGTCATTATTGAACATTTAGAAGAATTGATGGCCAAAGGTGACAAAATCATTATTGATAAAAGTAAAAGAATCCTGGAATGATACAAAGAAGAACATTTTTACAGAAATCCCTTACTGGATCTATCTTGCTGATGTCATCGCAATTTCCTTTGTCTGCTTTCAGCTCAGACCCGGATTTTATCAAACTGAATATTCTGCATACCAATGATGTCCATAGCAGAATCGATCCATTCCCTGATGATGGCGGACGGAATGCCGGACTAGGAGGTGCAGCACGAAGAGCAGAGATGATTCAATCTATAAGGAATAAAGAAAAAAATGTGCTGCTCCTTGATGCCGGTGATATTTTCCAGGGGACACCATACTTTAACTTCTTTGGAGGGGAGTTGGAAATCAAGTTAATGTCAAAGATGGGATATGATGCCTCTACCATGGGAAATCATGATTTTGATGCTGGTATAGATGGATTTGACAAACAACTGGTACATGCTGACTTTCCATTTATTGTAAGCAACTATGATTTTAAAAATACTGTCCTGAATAATAAGATCAGTCCATATAAAATTTTCAATGTAGAAGATCTTAAGATCGGGGTGATTGGCACTGGCATCGAACTTAAGGGTCTCGTTCCTTCGACTATGTACAAAGAAACGCAATACCTCGATCCGATATCCAGTGCTCAGAAGTATGCAACTATTTTGAAAAAAGATAAAGCTTGTGATTATGTTATCTGTCTCTCACATCTTGGTTACAGGTATAGTTCAGAACGTATTTCCGATGTTATCCTTGCGCAAAATACAACTGATATAGACCTGATCATTGGTGGCCATACTCATACCTTTATGAGAAAAGCGGATACGCGAAGAAATCTTAAAGGTGAACAGGTCATTGTAACGCAAGCCGGATGGGCTGGTATTCTTCTCGGACATATTGAAGTATACTTTGAAAGAAGCAAAAAGAAGAAGTGCACGAGTTGCAAAAACAAGCTGGTGGGATAGAATTGCTGTAAAAGTGATTTTTATAAATATCACAAATAATTGATGCGTATAGTACTGTATTTTAAACTATTACGCTTTACTTATTTTATTAATATGTTAATTTTTGAATTCAATCACGATTTTCTATTTTTTTTCGATTGAAACTCTTTTCCATTCTTTTGAAACTCGGTTTTTTTTCCAATATTTGTCTCTCCCAAGTATCCCAGCAAGCGAATTTCAAAAACCAACTTTAGGCTATCTGATAGTCGAAAAATATTGATTAAGAACCTTATTAAACAGTAACCAAAATGGTAGAATCTCATGTGTCTCTATGGGAGAGTTGTCTGTCAATCATTCGATCAAATGTTCCCGAAAAAAGTTTTAGCACATGGTTTAAACCAATCAAGGCGATTAAGTTTAATAATAATGTATTGACAATACAGGTTCCTAATCGATTCTTCTATGACTGGATTGAAGAACATTACCTGGGCATACTCAAAAAAACAATTTACCAGGTTCTTGGACCAAAGGGACAGCTCGAGTACAAGATCGTCGTTGATTCCAGCAAGTCAAAGAGAAAATCTGAACCGGAATTCAGCAGCAAGGATATCAAAAATCCATTTGTGATCCCAGGTCTCAAGAAGACCAAGATACAGTCCAATCTTATCGAGAAATATATATTTGAAAATTATATTGAAGGTGATTGTAATCGCTTAGGTCGATCTGCAGGACTTTCGATCAGTGCCAAACCTGGAGGAACAGCCTTCAATCCACTTGTCATCTATGGAGATGTTGGATTAGGAAAGACCCACCTGGCCCATGCTATCGGAAATGAGATCAAGAAAAATGATCCCAGCCACAATGTGCTCTACCTTACAACGGAATCTTTCACAACCCAAATCGTGTCTGCGATAAAAAACGGGACCATGGAAGACCTGGTGAATTTTTACCAATTGATCGATACCCTGATAGTAGACGACATCCAGTTCCTGGCAGGAA
>JABDPK010000032.1 GCA_013042795.1 Saprospiraceae bacterium
GACATGTTCTGCCAAATGCCCTTGTTCCTATTGTTACTTTGCTTGGAAGTATTATACCAGGTGCTTTTGCAGGGTCTCTTGTCCTGGAGGTTATTTTTAATATTCCGGGATTCGGACGCTTGTTATACACTTCGAACTCATACGCGGACTGGAATGTGAGTTACTGTATTATCATGATCATAGCTTTTGTAACCGTATTAAGTTACCTGTTAAGTGACATCCTGTACGCCTTTTTTAATCCTAAAATCAGATATGGACAATCATGAAAATCCTTGATCACTTATCGGCATTCGGGATAAGCAGAAAACAGGCATCTGCTGTTCTTGTTTTTATACTGATTGCACTATTACATCCCTTTCTTGCAAATGATAAATACATCATGGGTAAATCTGAAGATGGTATTCAGTTTTTTTCAGACAAAGAAGGTTCTTCTTTTGGAATACCTGCATTGATACCCTATGCTGCAAACAGTATTGACAGGGAAAACAGAAGTGTTGGCCCCTTTGACAAACAAAATGTCAGGTCGTTGTATCATCGTCATTGGCTTGGGACAGATTCATTAGGCAGAGATGTACTGGCTGGTTTGATTCATGGAAGTTTTCTTGCCCTGATGATTGGTCTGGCCGCATCACTACTCGCCTTGCTCATTGGAGTCATTATGGCTTATATTAGTGCTTATGTCGGGGATGACCGGTTTAAATTGAGCCGGGGTTATCTCATAATATTAATTATAGCCTTTCTGATTGCCGTCTTTTATTTTGTTTACTCAGCCTATGTAACCCGTGCACTGATTATTATCCTGTTTGGCGCTTTGATGTATTTCCTAAGGTATCTAACCAGGAAGAAACCCATGTCTGCCAGGAGAATCGGTGTCCCTTTTGATATTATTGTACAGCGATTGATTGAGATCTTTCGTTCCATCCCTGCCCTTTTCCTGATCCTGATACTTCTCCCGATACTTGGAAGACCCAGTTATTGGAATGTCATAATCATCATAGGATTAATACGCTGGCCTGTCATCACAAGGCACCTGAGAGGAGAAATATTCAATATCAAAGAAGAAAATTATATACTGGCCGGAAGACGTGTCGGTCTGAGTGATCTGCATCTTTATCTTCGCTATGTCCTTCCACTGACAATGAGTCCTATAATTATTGTAACTGCGTTCGGTTTTTCGTCAGCGATACTTCTGGAATCAACATTATCTTTCCTTGGTATTGGTGTACCCCTCGACCAGGTCACTTGGGGTGGCATTCTTAAAGAAGCAAGAATAGATTTCAGCTCTTGGTGGCTTGCACTTTTCCCGGGAATTTGTATTTATCTGTTGGTTTACCTGTTTAATGCTATTGGAGATTCAATCAATGAAAAACTAATAAACAGCCAGGTGAGTATAAACAGGAATTAACTCCCCATTTTTTTGCGTTGTTTTTTGGAGAAAAGATTCGACTTGCCGCGCTTGGAACTCATATTTCCGTCCTTGTCTGTTTTATACATATACTCATCCTGCTGGTTACAGCCTTCTGCTGTTTTACAGGAACTGATCGTCATAAATAATCCGAAAATGAGTAAAAATCCAAGTACTGTGATCCTGTTTTTGTTCTTCATGAATATGTTCTTGTTTTAATAAATCTTCCAGGCAAGTAAGCATAAAACCGTAAAATAGGGTGAAAAATTGCCAAAACCCCTATAAAATAAGGCTTTTTTAACTTGATTTTATATTATATTTTTTGTTTATATGACTTAATGACCTAATTTTGGGGCGATTTATTATTTATTTAATTTAAACATGAACTCATGAATAAAGGAGATTTAATCAATGCCGTTGCTGACAAAGCAGGAATTACTAAATCAGAGGCGACAGAAGCAGTGGGATGCGTTTTTGGTGCCATTGAAGGCTCACTTAAAAAAGGTGACAAAGCATCATTTGTTGGTTTTGGTACATTCTCAACTTCGAAAAGAGCTGCCAGAGAAGGAAGAAATCCTGCTACAGGTGCAACAATAAAAATTCCTGCTAAAACTGTTGTTAAGTTTAAGCCAGGTAAAGCTCTAGCTGATTCAGTAAACTAATCGTTTCCTGAATACTAAAACTTTTAAGAAGGCAGGCTGAGCTTGCCTTTTTTTTTGAATCTTTGACCAACACTATGAATGATATAGAAAATTTGAAGCGTATTGCTTCACAGGTGCGACGTGATATAATCCGTCAAACCAATATGGCCAGCTCAGGCCATCCTGGAGGTTCCCTGGGGTGTGCAGATTTTCTGACACTTCTCTATTTCAAAATTATGGATCACAATCCTGCATTCAATATGGATGCGGCAAACGAAGATGTGTTCTTCCTTTCAAACGGGCACGTGTCTCCGCTTTTCTATAGTATCTTATCCCGTGCAGCTTATTTTCCTGTTTCAGAACTGGCTACCTTCAGGAAACTGAATTCCCGATTACAGGGTCATCCGGCGACACATGAAGGACTGCCTGGAGTGCGGGTGGCAAGTGGATCACTAGGTCAGGGGTTATCAGTGGCCATTGGAATGGCACTTACAAAAAAATTGAACAAAGACAACAAAACCGTATACGTACTCTCAGGCGACGGAGAACTACAGGAAGGTCAGATCTGGGAAGCAGCCATGTTCGCAGCACATCACAAGGTTGACAACCTCGTTTTAACAGTCGACTGGAATGGCCAGCAAATTGACGGACCTAATGATGAGGTTATTTCACTGGGTGACCTAAACGGGAAGTGGACTTCATTTGGTTGGGAAGTCCTTGAAATGGATGGTCATGATTTTAATGATATGATCGCCACCCTGGAAGAAGCCAAGTCAAAATGCAAAAACGGGAAACCTGTATGTATCCTGATGAAAACAGCGATGGGTAAAGGTGTTGATTTTATGGAAGGCACACACCATTGGCATGGCAAAGCACCAAATGCCGAGCAGACAGAAATAGCTTTATCACAATTAGAAGAAACTTTAGGAGATTACTAATGCTGGAAAACATCAACTATACAGAAAAGAAAGCCACCAGAGACGGTTTTGGTGCCGCAATGACGGAACTCGGACGCGAAAATCCCGATGTCATTGCCTTGTGTGCCGACCTTGTTGGTTCATTGAAGATCAATAAATTTATAGAAGAAAATCCTGATCGGTTCTTCCAGGTCGGCGTTGCAGAAGCCAATATGATGGGTATTGCTGCAGGACTAGCCACAGGAGGAAAAATTCCGTTTACAAGTACCTTCGCCAATTTCTCTACTGGTAGAGTGTATGATCAGATCAGGCAAAGTATCGCATATTCTCATAAAAATGTAAAGATATGTGCCTCTCATGCAGGCCTGACTCTTGGAGAAGACGGTGCGACACACCAAATCCTTGAAGATATCGGCTTGATGAAAATGCTGCCGGGAATGGTTGTTATTAATCCGGCAGATTTTAACCAGACCAAAGCAGCAACTAAAGCCATTGCAGATTATTACGGTCCTGTATATCTCAGGTTTGGACGACCGGGGTGGCCCGTTTTTATGCCCGAAGGAAACTTTGAAATCGGCAAGGCGATTATGATGAATGAAGGTTCAGATATTACACTGGTTGCGACAGGTCATATGTTGTGGTATGCTGTGGAAGCTGCCAAAAGCATGGAAGCAGAAGGCATCAGCGTGGAATTAATAAATATTCATACGATCAAGCCACTCGATAATGAAGCCATCCTTAAGTCTGTCAGAAAAACAGGGAAATGTGTTGTTGCCGAAGAACATCAAAGACTGGGAGGTCTTGGTGAATCGATCGCCGGATTATTGGCTGAACACCATCCCAGTCCAATGAGATTTGTTGCCGTGAAAGACACCTTTGGTGAAAGCGGCAAACCAGACCAACTGTTGGAAAAGTACGGTCTGAGCATCAATGACATTATAAAAAATTGTAAAAGTCTCCTTGGCTGATAAATCTGACAAAGCCATACTTTATCGGTAACAAAAAGCGCGGTATTTCTATCTTTGCTGCCACAAAATAATATACGAATGAAATTTGGTACAAAGGTAATTCACGCAGGTGTCAGTCCTGATCCTTCAACAGGTGCGATCATGACACCAATTTTTCAAACTTCTACTTATGTTCAGGATCGTCCCGGAGATCATAAAGGTTTCGAATATGCCAGGACACAAAACCCAACTCGTACTGTTCTAGAGAATAACCTGGCTGCATTGGAAAATGGAAAACATGGGATATGCTTCTCCAGCGGCATGGCAGCTATGGATGCCTTGATCAAATTATTGAAATCAGGTGATGAAGTAGTATCTACCAATGATCTCTATGGGGGATCATATCGTCTTCTTACAAAAGTATATAGCCAATTTGGGATCAAATCACATTTTGTTGATCTCACGGATGTTTCCAGCCTGGCTCCTGTTATCAATGAAAACACTGCTCTGATCTGGATCGAAACACCTACCAACCCAATGTTGAACATTATCGATATTGAAGCAGTATGTGCTGAAGCCAAAAAAAGAAATATACTTACCGTTGTAGACAACACCTTCGCATCACCTTATCTTCAGAATCCGCTGGACCTTGGTGCCGATATTGTCATGCACTCCAGCACGAAATACCTGGGGGGACATTCCGATGTGGTTCAGGGTGCCATTATCACTTCAAATAAAGATATCGCTGACAAATTATATTTCATACAAAACGCTGCAGGTGCCGTTCCAGGTCCCCAGGATTGTTTCCTGATGTTACGTGGTATAAAAACATTACATCTCAGGGTTCAGAGGTCATGTGACAATGCAAGGAAGGTTGCCGCATTCCTGAAAGGACATCCTAAAGTATCCAAAGTCTATTATCCTGGTTTTGAAGACTCAAAAAACCATGCTGTATGTAAAAAACAAATGAGAGACTTCGGTGGAATGGTTTCCTTTGATCTTCATGATAACAGCATAGAATCAGCACACAAAGTTCTAAGCGGAACACATCTTTTCAGTTTAGCGGAGTCACTTGGTGGTGTCGAATCCCTGATTGGTCACCCTGCTTCAATGACCCACGCTTCCATTCCTCGTGAAGAGCGTATGAAAGTGAATCTGACCGACTCGCTAATCAGGTTAAGTGTGGGTATTGAGGACTCTGATGATTTGATCAGTGATTTGAATCATGCCTTGAGATGACATTTGCTTTACATACCCATAGACATATGATTTAAATCATATGTCACTAATAGACGACGACACAAGATTCCCGACGTGTGATTATCACACGTCTATCCTCGCAGATGATCCTGTGACTACTATTTAAATGGTAGACATTCCCTCTCCTCGTCTGCACGCTGTTAATCAGACTACCGTTGTATCGTAGAATACATCCATAATTCATTAAATCCAAATCCCTATCTTTAAAATAATCATTACAATCATGAACAATAACCAACCCTTCAGTATCAAATACTGGGCAGAAGAAGACAGGCCCCGTGAAAAACTCTTACTCAAAGGCAGACAAAACCTCAGTAATGCCGAACTCATAGCAATACTAATAGGTTCAGGCACCAAGGAGCTTTCGGCTGTACAGTTGTCCAAAAATATTCTTATACGTTTTGATAACGATCTGAACGAACTGGCCCGGCTCCAGGTAGCCGACCTGAAAAAATTTAAAGGAATCGGCGAAGCCAAAGCAGTGAGCGTTATCGCAGCATTGGAGCTTGGCAGAAGAAGACAAATAAGTACATCATCTGTCAAGTCAAGGATTACGTCAAGCAAGGATGCTTACAAACTATTGGCAGGAGATCTTCGTGACCTTAATCATGAAGTATTCAAAATACTTCTGTTAAACAGAAACAATCGTGTTCTTCGCACCGAAACTATAAGTATCGGTGGTATTGCCGGAACCGTAGTCGATCCCAAGATTATTTTCAAAAAAGCTCTTGATCACCATGCTTCTTCAATTATCCTTTGCCATAATCACCCCTCAGGCAACCTGAACCCATCCAGGCAGGATATAGAAATCACAAAGAAAATAGTTGAGGCCGGGAAAGTCATCGAAATACAAATCCTTGACCACCTGATCATCTCCTATGAAGGATATTTCAGTTTTGCAGATGAAGCCCTTATTTAAGCTTGTCAAAACTTAACATTAGAATATGGATTTATATGTCAATTTGATATACCTTCGATTGTTACAAAACCGCTGGAGTTAAAATATTTCTTCACCTGGAAATCTATGCCATGAAACTCCGGAATATCTCTGAAAAACTCGTTAATCTTCACAGTGACCTTCTCGAAAATGAATCATATTTCAGGGAGGCTTGCAAAGACCTTCACCCTGATTTCTGTGAAAGTGGTTTAAACTTATGCAGATACCTGCACCTGCGAACTCATGATCTAAGAAAAATACATGATGACTTGTCTGAAGTAGGGATATCTTCCCTGAGAAGTCCTGAAGCCTACGTTTTGGAAAATCTGGGTAATACAATAAAATTGCTTCATTTATTACAGGATGATAAATGGAATCCAACAATAAACGTTAAGTCAATTGGGTATAAACAGGGACAAAAACTTCTGAAAGATCACACAAGAAAACTGTTTGGTGGACGTCCCTATAAGAAATCACCCCATATCATGATTACAATGCCAACCGAGGCAGCAAGTGACTATAAACTTGTTAAAACCCTGATAGATTCAGGTATGAATATCGCTCGGATCAACATGGGACACGATAATAGTAAAACATGGAGAAAAATTGCCAAAAACGTCAGGAAGGCCTCAAAAAATTCCGAGAGAAAATGTAAGATATATGTAGACCTTTCGGGTCCCAAGATTCGTACTGGTAAGATCTCAACACTTAAAGCCTTTAAAAAGAAAAAGAAAAAAGATGTTAAACCTTACATTCGCTTAAATAAAGGCGATAAACTTTTCCTTCATAAAAAAGATGTACCGGGTTATCCGGCAATCGTAGATAAAAAAGGAAAGACAATCCGACCGGCCGGTATTTCTGTTTCACTTCCTAAAATCATTGATGATGCCAAGGTAAAAGACAGGCTTTATTTTGATGATGGGAAAATAGCATGTGTTGTAAGGGAAAAACATGAACATGGCCTGATCCTCGAAGTGAAAAAAACCGGCTTATCAGGGTCCAAACTGAAAGAAGAGAAAGGAATCAATCTCCCTGATACAATACTTCATACACCCTCTCTTACCAGATCAGATTTAAAAAACCTTGATTTCGTTGCAAAGTACGCAGATATCGTTGGATATAGCTTTGTGCGTCATCCATCTGATGTCAGAATGCTGCGGTCAGAATTGCGGAAAAGAAAAGCAGAAGGTATTGGTGTTGTACTCAAGATCGAAAACAAGGAAGCATTTGATAACCTGGCATTACTTTTACTTGAAGCAATGAAGGGTTCTCCTGTGGGCGTTATGATCGCTCGTGGCGACCTTGCGGTAGAAATTGGCCTTGAAAGGATTTCCGAGGTACAGGAAGAAATTCTTTGGCTATGTGAGGCTTCTCATGTTCCCGTGATCTGGGCTACACAAATATTGGAAAGTATGGCTAAAAAAGGTATGGCAACCCGTGCAGAAATAACTGACGCTGCCATGAGTGTCCGTGCAGAATGTGTTATGCTTAATAAGGGGCCATATATTACAGAAGCTACAATTATGCTGAAAAGGATCCTGGATAAAATGCTCAAGCACAATACAAAAAAGAAAAATCAACTTCGTGCTCTGAATATTGCAAGTGCGTCACTTAAGAAAATCCTGCCAGAGACCATTGAAGAAGCCGGACTACCCGTTCCTGTTTCGCATTATCAAGATATGGTGTTTTCTTAAGTTCGTGACTTCATAGATATTTAGTACAATTTTTTTCGAGTGGAAATCAATAGTGAAATCCGAAATCACTAATACATGAAACCTTATAACCAGGTAGCTTTATTTCAAATTTCCAACAATTAATTCTTATCACAACCAGACTCAGCTATCTTTGTTATACTAAGAATGGAGAATAAGCAAGAGTTAGACCTGGTTGTGCTTTCTAAAGTCCTTAAACTGGCTAAGCCATACAAAGGGCTGTTTATCCTGTCCATTACCCTGGCCATCTTTCTTGCCCCGATTTCCAATATTCGTCCCTACCTGATCGGTATGATGGTAGATGATTGCATTTTTGCCTCCGACCATGAATGTCTCCTCAGAATGGCAGGCATATTTCTTTTATTTGTAATTGCTGCTGCCTTTCTACGCTATGTTTTCATTTATTATTCTTCAGTACTTGGTCAATCTGTCATCAAGGACTTGCGGGTTTACGTTTTTGAACATGTCACGAAGCTTAAGCTTCGTTTTTTTGACCAGACACCCATTGGTCGACTGACGACAAGAACGATCAACGATGTTGAGGCCATCAACAATATTTTTACCCAGGGTGTTTTAACAATGCTGGCAGACATTCTGGGCATATTCGCCGTAATAGGTTTTATGTTATTGGATAGCTGGCGCCTAACTTTGATCTGTCTTGCCACACTTCCACTAATGATCCTGGCCACATATATCTTTAAGGAAAAAGTAAAGGTTTCCTTTCAAAGAGTTCGTAATGAAATCTCCAAAATGAATTCTTTTTTACAGGAACAGATTACGGGCATGCAGGTCGTACAGATGTTCAATGCAGAAAAACAGGAGGCTGAAAAATTCAGGAACATCAACAGGAAATATACAAAAGCCAACCTCGATGCCATTGAATATTACGCCATCTTTTATCCCGTTGTTGAACTCATCTCAGCAATCGGTCTGGCCTTACTGGTATATTGGGGATCCAAAGGTATATGGAACCATACAATCAGTGCTGGCGCATTCGTTTCGTTTCCAATGTATCTGCAGATGTTGTTTCGCCCAGTCAGAATGCTTGCTGACAAATTCAATACACTGCAGATGGGACTTGTGGCGGCTGACCGTGTTTTTAAATTGCTTGAAGATGAAGCATATATAAAAGACTATGGAGATAAAGAAGTATCTAAGCTGAAAGGAGCTGTAGAATTCAAGGGTGTGTCTTTTGCATATGACAATAAAAACTATGTCCTCAACAATATAAATTTCAAGCTGGAAGCCGGAAACACCCTGGCCCTGGTTGGTAGCACAGGATCAGGAAAGTCAACAATCATAAATATCCTGAACCGGTTCTATGAAATCCAGAATGGCTCTATTCTTATTGACGGAACCGATATTAAAAAATACAAACTGCATCATCTTCGTGAACGATTGGCTATGGTTCTCCAGGATGTATTTCTTTTCAACGGAACCGTTCTGGAGAATATAACATTGATGGATGAAGCGATAGATATGGAAACCGTTATCGAAGCCTCAAAAAAAATAGGTGCGCATCCGTTCTTTGAAAAACTACCGGATGCATACAATTTCCATATCACTGAACGTGGATCCAATTTGTCAATGGGTCAAAAACAATTGATCTCTTTTGTACGGGCCCTGGTTTTTGATCCGGATATCCTGATTCTTGATGAAGCTACTTCTTCAATAGATTCCGAAACAGAGTCGATTATCCAGTATGCAATTGAAAAACTGATAGAAAAAAGGACATCAATAATTATCGCACACAGACTGTCAACTATACGTCATGCAGATAAGATTCTTGTTCTTGAAAATGGTCGGGTTGTTGAAGAAGGATCACATAATACCTTGCTGGAATTGACAGAAGGGAAATACAGGAAGTTATATGAAAAACAATTCGATCAGAGTATGGTCTGAGTTGAATTATTGTTTTGAATCGCTTAATTCCCTGCTTTCATCCAAAATTCCGGCAACTTAATCATGGAATAATTAAATTCACACTAAGAAAACTGTTTTTGCACGATGAACGAAATCAAATATAAAACCAACCCGATAGCCGGTATCATAGCTCTTGTTTTTATTGTATTTATGATATGGCTGGTTTTCAATTTCGTAAAAGGCTTGTTTAGCATATTAAGCTTCCTTGCTATTCCTTTGTTCATTTTGGCTGTCATCTTCAATTACCAGGTGGTAGGTGATTACTTTAAATGGATCTATACCTTATTTAAAAAAGAGCCTGCAAAAGGTTTGTTGGCAGGAGCAGGTACGGTCATTGGTTATCCTGTAGTTGCAGCATATCTTTTTTTTAAAGCATTTTCAAACAGGAAGATCGCTGCAAAAAAAGAAGAAAAGAAACCTGGAGAATATATAAAGTTTGAAGAAATGGAAGAAGACGAAGACTTCCTTGAACTTCCAAAAATTCCAGGCGAAAAAGTGATACAAAAACAATCCAGGGATCAGAATAAATATGATGACCTCTTCTCTTGACCCTTGATTTTGTGATAGCATGCCTTTATTACCTGTTTACTTTCTCTGTAGTCCTTTCTTATACAGGTCTCATCATTTTTATCCTAAAGAGATGGACTGGCTCGAATAATAAAATTCCAGCTGAAAAGATGTCTTCTTTTTCATATTCTATTATCATTCCTGCACGGAACGAAGAAAAAAATATTTTTGATTGTATTAACTCCATCATTTCAAACAAGGATATCGACAACTTTGATTTAGAAATTATTGTTGTTGATGACCACTCCACAGA
>JABDPK010000047.1 GCA_013042795.1 Saprospiraceae bacterium
GCTGACTCCCTGAAATGGAGCCGGGTGACAGTCAGCAGTACCTCAAGGTTTTTTAAAGGCGTCACAACCATTGCTTCAAGCTGGACATTCGATCCCTATATCGAACAGAATAACAGGGCTGTGGATGTCACTGTCTGGAGCCAGGAGAAAAAACCTGTAAGAATAGAAAGGGGAACGATAAGGCTTTCAAACAGGTTGAAATTCAGCCAGATCAGGGATTTGTTTGGCAAGAAGTCCAAGGAGAGCGGGTCAACGACAGGAGGATCAGAGCGGGATGAATCTCCCGGTCAGCGTCCAGTAGGAAGCAGCCCTGTTCAACGATCCAGTGATCAAAAACCAAAAGGGGAGGAGCTGATCAGCCTGATGGACCTGTTCAGTAATCTTTCCATTAACCACGAACTAAAGTATGATATTTCTGCAAATGATGAGGTTACAACTGGAAGAGTGTCCACACATTCTGTTACCATCACTGGATCATTACCCCTTACTGAAAACTGGCGGGTGAGCATAGGGAACCTTGGATATGATTTTGTCAAGAAAGGTTTAAGTTATACCGCAGTTACCTTTACCCGGAAACTGCATTGCTGGAACATGAACTTTTCCTGGTATCCAAACAGGGATACATACAGTTTCTTTATTGGGGTTAATTCTACCAATCTTAGTTTTCTCCGCTATAATTACGGTCAGAACAATGTTGATGGTCTGTTTAATTCGTTCAGGTAAGCATAAACATTTCACTGTATTGAATCAATTTACACTTAGGATCAGGATCATTGAATAAGATGATCAATCTCACCTTCAGGAATGACAAGATGAAGTTAAGCCGCTGTAACTTTGTTATGAAATATTCTGAACTTCTTTTGGAGGAAATACAAAATTGATCAAACCATGAAGACTATTAATATTTTTACATTTCTTTTTGTTCTCCCTTTATTTCTGTATTCACAACAAATGGTCACTGTCGGCTCAGGTTATGTATGGCAGGCTTATTACAATTTTGAGACCGGTCAGGCAGCTATTGTGGAAAATGATGCATGGGATATTGGCTTTTCCAATTTTGGACAAATTGATGGTGGTATTTTCATCAATGAATCAGTGAGTTTTATGGCTAACCCCATGGTTCTTTACCTGGCGCCGACAAATGACTGGAACGAGGATATTAGCGATACTTCGGTTTATGTAGATTCCATCGCTTTATTTAATCCGGAACAGGACTGGGCTGAAGGTGCTTTCAATACACCAAAAGATCCGGATGATTTTGCAGATTATGGATGGGGGACGTATGATCCTTCAACACATGCCATTATGGGTGACCGGGTTTTTGTAATCAAAAAGAGGAATGGGCAGTATATAAAATTTATGATGAATAGCCTCGCCGGAGGAATGTATGATTTCAGGTATGCAAATCTTGATGGATCCGATGAAAGAAATTTCACGATTACCCGATCCGATTATGCAGACTCACCTCTTATATTTTTCTCTTTGGATACGATTGATCTTTTAGAAGATATGCCTTCGAATTATGATCTGATCTTTCAAAGATACAGTGCACCACTGGATGCAGGTGACGAGATTGTTCAATATACTGTAACAGGTGTGCTCCTGGCACCCGGATCTGAAGGTTTGGAGGCTAAAGGTGTAGACCCCATTACTGTTGATCATAAAGAATATTTGTCAGATCTGACCACGATACCATCTGCCATAGGTCATGAATGGAAATATTTTGATTTTGCTTCAGGCTGGGTTGTGGCCAATGATCGAGTATATTTTGTCAAAACAAGGAATGACGCATATTACAAGGTGTTTTTTACCGGGTTTTCTGGTTCAAGTACTGGTTTTTTCACTTTTGAAGTAACCGAACTGGATTTAACTTCCCTTGAAGAAGCGCTCCGAAACAACATCGAAATTAAGGTATACCCAAATCCAACAACCGGTTATTTTTCTATAGAATATCCTGAATCTATATCCGGGCTTTCTGCAAGACTTTACAATATGAATGGTCAAATGGTTAAAGAATGGATGGTTGATACAACAATAGGATACAATCTGCCCATTGATATTCCAGGGAATAGTTATGTGTTGCAGCTGTATTCCGGTAATGATTTGTTATCAGTGAAAAAGCTTATAAAACAGTAAGCATAAAGCTTAAATAAGCTCGGTTCAAAAAGAAAGGATAGATACTGAAAATATATACATCTTATCGTAAATAGTGTTACCTTTGCGCCTGCTAAAATACGATTTCAGTAATCCTTTTTGGTAAAAACAAATACAATGGCGACATATTTAACAAAAGAAAAGAAAGAAGAGATTTTTAAGGAATATGGCGGAGACGCCAACAATTCCGGTTCAATTGAAGGACAGGTAGCATTATTTACATTTAGAATCAAAAGCCTGTCAGAACACCTGAATACCAACAAGAAAGACCATTCATCAAGAAGAGCCCTTCTATCATTGGTTGGTAAGCGTAGAAGACTCCTAAAATATCTGTCTAAGAAGGACATCAACAGATATAGGGAAGTGATCGACAAACTGAAGATAAGAAAGTAAGCTTTATGCTTGTTTCTTTTTTATCGATGTCCGCATTATTATCTCACATATCATTACATAAGTAATTCCTATGGGTCAACAAACACCTATTACTACTTCGTTTAATCTGCCAAACGGGCAGGAAGTTATTCTTGAAACAGGAAAGTTAGCCACTCAGGCACACGGCTCCTGCGTCGTTAAAATTGGCAATACAATGCTATTTTGTTCAGTCGTTTCCAATTTTGAAAAGAGGGAAGGACAAAGCTTTTTCCCTTTATCTGTAGATTACCAGGAAAAGTTTGCATCAGTCGGAAGAATTCCGGGCAATTTTTTCAGGAGAGAAGCAAGATTATCAGAATATGAAATTCTGACATCGAGATTGGTCGACAGGGCAATCCGTCCATTATTTCCTGATGGATATATGTATGAAACGCAGGTAATTATTAACCTGATTTCAGGAGAACTGGATACTTTACCTGATGCTTACACTGCTCTTGCCGCATCGACGGCATTGTCTGTTTCTGATATTCCATTCGCTGGTCCTATTTCAGAAGTACGTGTTGGAAAGGTTGATGGAGAATATGTAGTTAACCCTTCCAAATCATCATTGGAAAAAGCGACACTTGAGATTATTGTGGCCGCCACAAAGGAGAATGTAATGATGGTTGAAGGTGAAGCCAATGAGTGTTCAGAAGAAGAATTGATTGAAGCCATTAAAGTTGGCCATGAAGCGATTAAAGTTCAGTGCGATGCTCAATTGGCACTCGCTCAACTTGTAGGTGAGAAAGCGACAGTTAAAAGAGAATTGGAAGAAGTGGAAGAGGACGAAGAACTGAAAGCATATGTAAAGGAAAAAACAAAAGATAAAATTCTCGAAATAGCCAGAGGCGCTTTGGATAAATTGACAAGGAAGAATGGTTTCAAGAAAATCGCTGAAGAACTTGAAGAAAGTCTGCTCGAGGATAAAGGTGAAGAATATGTTGAAGAGAACATGGGAACTGCCAAGGAATATTTCGGCAAACTTAAAAAGGAAACCATAAGAGCTATGGTCCTTGAAGAGAAAATCCGACTCGATGGAAGAAAATTCGATGAAGTCAGACCGATATGGACAGAAGTAGATTACCTGCCTTCAGCTCATGGATCAGCTATTTTCAACAGGGGCGAGACGCAAGCATTGACATCATTGACGCTTGGTTCAAAACTGGATCAGAAAATGATCGATAATGCCCTGGAGAACTATTATGAGAAATTCATACTTCATTATAATTTTCCTGCACTTTCAGTTGGTGAAGTCAAACCAATGAGAGGCCCGGGAAGAAGAGAAGTCGGACATGCCAACCTTGCAGCAAGGTCATTGAAACAGGTTATTCCTTCGGATACCCCTTATACAATCAGGCTTGTTTCTGATATTCTTGAATCTAACGGATCTTCCTCTATGGCTACCGTTTGTGCAGGATCACTTGCACTAATGGATGGTGGTATTAAGATTTCATCTCCTGTTTCAGGAATTGCTATGGGTATGATTTCAGAAGGTGACAATCATGCCATTCTATCTGATATACTTGGTGATGAGGATGCTTTGGGAGACATGGATTTCAAAGTCACAGGAACGACGAATGGGATTACAGCATGTCAGATGGACATTAAGATTGATGGTTTACCTTATTCTACTTTGGAAAAGGCATTAATACAAGCAAAAGAGGGCAGACTGCATATTCTTAATGAAATGTCCAAGTCTCTCGCTTCATCAAGAGAAGACTTTAAACCTCATGCGCCTAGAATTGTAGAATTCAAAATTGACAAGAGTTACATCGGGGCAGTTATTGGTCCTGGTGGTAAGATAATTCAAGAACTGCAAGCCAGAACAGGTACAGTCATAAATATTGAAGAAATTGACGACAAAGGAGTTGTATCAATTGCTTCATCGGACAAAGCATCATTAATGGAAGCTAAAAATGCGATCGATGATATCGCTTTTGAGCCGCAGGTAGGTGATGTATATGATGCGGTTGTTGCATCAGTTCAGACCTATGGTGTATTTGTTGATTTCAAGCAAAAAAGCGGGTTACTCCATGTATCCGAGATCTCACATTCAAGAATCAACGATGTCAGCGAAGTATTTAAAGTAGGTGATCCTGTGAAGGTCAAACTCGTTGGAATTGATCCGAAATCTGGTAAATACCGACTTTCAAGAAAAGTACTCTTGCCTAATCCAAGAGAAAAAGTGGCAGAATAATTGTAATTATAAGATTGCGAACTTACCTGGGGATACTAATTTATCATTGAATTAGTAAAAAATTTTACTTAATCCTGAACTTATTTGGACGGATACTTGTAATTATATTACAGGTTTACTAAAATTTTTTGAATTAGTCAATAGTTTACCAAAAATTTTCAAGTTTTAAGAGATTAGCTGAATGAGACAACTTAAGATTACAAACAAGATTACAAGCCGGGAAAGTTTAGCCCTGGACAAGTATCTCAATGATATTTCAAAAATTGAGATGCTTACACCAGAAGAAGAGGCTGACCTGGCAAGACGTATCAGAAGCGGAGACGAAGGCGCACTGGAAAGAATGACACAAGCCAACCTGCGGTTTGTAGTTTCTGTGGCCAAGCAATACCAGAATCAGGGATTATCATTAAGTGACCTGATCAACGAAGGTAATGTTGGACTTATGAAAGCAGCCCGGAGATTTGACGAAACAAAGGGATTTAAATTTATTTCCTATGCTGTATGGTGGATCAGGCAGTCTATCCTGCAGTCTATCGTTGAATATTCAAGAATGGTACGACTACCTCTCAATAAGGTAAGTTCCTATTCGAAGGTCAATGAAGCCTATGTTTCATTTGTACAGGAATTTGAGAGAGAACCCACCCATGAAGAATTATCTGAACTCCTTGAAATGAAGATTTCAGATATTGTGAATGTATTGCAAGGAGGAGGAAGACATCTTTCCATGGATGCACCGATTGGAGGTGAAGAAGGTGAAGCGACAATGCTTGACCTGTTTACACCATCTGATCAGAAAAGTCCTGATTTAAGACTTATGGAGGAATCCTTGCAAAACGAAGTAAAGTATGGTCTTTCATTATTAAGTTCAAGAGAAATTGAAGTGCTTTCAGCATATTACGGCTTGAATGGTCACAAATCACTGACTCTTGAAGAAATTGGAGAATTGTACGGCCTGACCCGGGAAAGAGTCAGACAAATTAAAGAACGTGCCTTACGCAGATTAAGAAAATCCGTGAATAAAAATGCCCTTAAGTCCTATTTAGGATAGAGTTGGTATAATTATTCTTAAGGTATAAAGAAAATATTCCTAATATGGCTTTCAGGACTTATGTCCTTTAAGCCATATTTTTATTTAAACAGAAACCGTGAGTGCATTAATCAGACTGATTGTATTATTTTTTGTGTTCGTAGGGTCTATGGGCTATATAGTCTATCATGTAAGTACATTTTTTCTTAGCCTGGGTTCAAGAAAAAAGTTATTACAGCGTGATTTCAAGCAATTACATTCATTGATTGCAGAATACAAAGATGGACTCATACCATTGGACTTCGAGGAACTCAAACTATTATCATCTAGCCCAATATCCAAAATAAAAAGAAGAGGTGTCTACACAACTTCAAAAGGATACCTCTCAACTATTTACCAGGAACCGCTATTTGCATTTGGCATCAAGAAATACAAGAAGACAGGTAGAGCAGTGATGCTTGTTGAATCTGACAAACACGAATATAAATTCTATTTCGACAGGAAGAAAACAAGTGTATTTAAAGACAAGCAATTAAAGGCATACATTACTGATGATGATAAACTGGTTAGTATCGATCAGGTTGAAAATGCACGGATTGAAACTATATCAGGGCAGAAATATGCTACCATTTATGAAGGTGGTGATGATCTTGCACATTTGAACCTTAAAGATGTTGACGGTAGCGCAATAAGCGATCGTGCATTTTCCGTTTTTCATGATGTAAGGGAAAATAGTATGGATAAACTGATCTACCTCGGACTTTATCATCTTCTTTTAAAGCCAAATCTAAGTGCATGAGATATATATTAACCATCCTGGTTCTTGCAGGACTTTCATTTAATCTAAGTGCTCAAAGTAAACCTGTTGACCCATCCTTCGAGGATATGATTAGCAACTTTCAACTTTTAATGGATAGTCTTGATTTTGATCAACTTATCGATGAAGACCTGATCAGGGAATGGAGTGAAACTATGTCCGACTCCATAATGGAATTTAAATATTTTGAGAATTCAGACAGTATTTTCGGATTTCCTTTCTTTGATAATAATCAGATTCTTGATTTTCGTCTTGATTCATTGTTTATGGATTCAGAACAGATGGATAAATTGATGGAAAAAAGTCTCAGGATATTCGAAGATCTGGATGTATCAAAATTTCAAGACATGCTTGAAGGCTTTGACCTGGAACATGAACTCTCTCCGTTTCAGACGATACCAAAGGATTCTATCCAACCCGGTGAACTTCCATTAAAGAAGATTTAGTGAATTGCAACATATAAAGTATTATTATTGTTGGGCAAAATATTTTTATACCTATGAGCTTACTTGATTCAGCGAGATTATTTATTTACAGATGTCATGAGAAAGGACTTGAAATTTTATTGATCAATCATGATTTTTCAAAAGATCCCGGAATCTGGACAGTACCAAGTACCCGCTTTATTGATAAATCACATGTGGAATTTATTGAATTGGATTCTTTCAGGAATGAAGATGGTCAGGAAGTAAAAGCTTTTGCAATCGAAGCAGATTGGCATGATATTCCTTCCATCCGGGGTCTTATCAAACATGATGTGAAAGCTGTTAAATCAAAAATCAAATCTTCTGTGATAGAATTTGAAAAGGGCGCTTACTTTACCTTCAAAGAGGCGTTTCGTAAAGTTCTTCCTACAGAATATGAAGCTCTCAAGGAGTTGAAAGATATAGTACTAGATCGAAACCTGGTCAAAAATATTTGAGATTGCTACATATTGTAGAATACAATATTAATCAGAGAAACACTTCTAATTCCACAGAATAGAAATCAGGAAATTAAATCAATCCTATAATGGCTTTACCAACTGATGTCTTCTTCGTCAGCAGGTTTGTCTTCAGTTTCTACAGGTGCCTCTGGTTCTGAACTTTCTGCTGGTTCTGTAGTTTCTGCTTCAGCAGACTCAGTCACTTCTGATTCTTCCGGGACAGGGTTGTTTTTGGCTTCTTCTGCCTCAGCTGCTAATTTTTCTTCCCATTCCTGTTGGCGTCTTTCATATAACTCATAATCGAAGTCTGGCATTAACTCCGTTTTTACGTGATTGATCGTATCTTCAAGACTGCTGAGGAATCTATTGAAATCTTCTTTATACAGAAAAATCTTGTGTCTTTCATAACCATTCCCGTCAAAACGCTTTGTGCTTTCGGTCATAGTGATGTAATAATCCTCACCTTTTGTCTGTCTTACATCAAAAAAATACGTTCTTCTTTTACCCGCTCTTACTTTAGAAGAATATACGCTTTCAAACTTTTTATCATTATCCACCTTGATCAATTTTAGTTGTAAAATTAATTTTTTTCTAAAATTATCAGTAAATCTAATTATTTAACACTAAAAAACAAGCCAATTTTAAGCTTCCTCGTATTGTAAGCGGATCAAATCCTGGTAATACCCTGGTCTTTTTGATAATTCATCATGTGTACCCCTATCAACTATCCTTCCTTCTTCGAGAACAATAATTTTATCAAATTCAAATAGTCTCGAGATCCTGTGGGTAATAATTATTGAAGTTTTTTCTTTTAGGGTATCCTCCAAATAACTGAGGATTTTGTGTTCGGTATTAGCATCAATTGCAGAGAGGCAGTCGTCCAGAATGACGATATCAGGGTTTTTAATAAGAGCTCTGGCGATAGATACTCTTTGTTTCTGACCTCCTGACAGGGTAACGCCTCTTTCGCCTACCATGGTTTCAAATTGCTCTGGCAATTTCAGAATATCAGCTTTTATTGCAGCACTTTCGGCATACAGTTTTACATCATCAAAACTTGAATCTGCAGCACCGAATTTGATATTGTCTTCAATGGTATCGGAAAACAGGAAAACGTTTTGTGGAACATAGGCCACCCTTTCACGTAAATGGTGCAAGTTCTTTTCCCGAATATTTTTACCATCAATAAGGATTTGTCCATTGGTACAATCATAGAATCTCAGCAAGAGATCAGCAATTGTACTTTTACCTGAAGCCGTTCTGCCTACAATAGCAAGTTTTTCTCCTGGTTCCAGTTTGAAAGACAGATTTTTCAAGGCTTCTATACCGGTGTCCGGGTAAACAAAACTTACATTTTTAAATTCTATATGACCCTCGATTGAATCCGTCTCTGTATGAGTAGAAACAATCTCAGGTTCTGTCTCCAGAATTGTGTTAATCCTTGCCTGGGATGCTTCAGCCTGCTGGATAATTGAAGCAATCCATCCAATTGACGTAATAGGCCAGGTAAGGTAATTGATATAAATTACAAACTCAGCCAGGTTTCCTGCTGTAATCTCCTGGTTAAATACAAGTCGGCCACCTATATAGATTGTTAATAACGTACTTATACTTACCAAAAAGATCATTAATGGAAAAAACAAGGCATTGACCTTTGCAAGATCCCGTGCTTTCTTTTTGTAATTCTCACTCTCCTCGGTAAAATGCTGACCAAATTGTTTTTCCTTGGTATATGAT